>JAQXEE010000128.1 GCA_029251005.1 Flavobacteriales bacterium
ACAACTCTTTTTCTTTTAAAAACAAAATTTTTTAATTTAATTCATTATCCTATAGTAATACATTGAATTCGTGTGCTTTAATATGAAAAAATATTTTAGCTAGGGTGTTGAAACACTAAATGGAATTATCTTTCCATTTAATACACTATTAAAGTTTATTGAAAAATCAACGATTTTCTCACCCATTAACGTTGAACTTGTTGGTGCTTCATAATTAGGAAATGCGTTTTTAAGCATTTCTGTATTCACAGCTCCCAAAGCTAAACAGTTAGATGTAACTCCAAACTCCTTTAATTCTTCTGCCCAACACTCTGATAAATTTGCTAAAGCAGCTTTAGTTGAACTATATACTGATAATCCTGGAAACTTAGAACTTCCTGAGAAACCACCCATTGAACCAATATTAACAATATGAGCCTTACCTATCTTTAAATTGCTTAACAATGATTGAACAATTTGAATAGGTGCTAAATAATTTATTTGCACCATATTATTCATCTCTGTTGAAGAAGTGTCTTTTACTGAACCTTGATACAAATAACCCGCATTATTAATTAAAATATTAATTTCTTCATTTCTAACAACTGATTTAATCTTTTCAATCCAATTTTCTTTTAAAAAATCACACCTTATATATACAACCTTTTCATTTTTAAAAGAACACACAGTGCTTGATACTGCATAAACTCTATTAATATGACTTTGACTACAAAAACTCTTCAATACCTCAAGTCCTATTCCTCGGGATACTCCCGTAACTAATACATTCATTATTTCAATTTAAACTCTTCTAATTTATTTCGTGTGAAATCTGACAGAACTAAAGAACCACTTTTTTCTGCACGACGACTCATTACTTCACCCATATCGAAACATTTCTCCCAAAGCATTTTTTTTATTTCCAACATGGCTTCTGGTGAGTATGTCTTATATAAAGTAATCATTTCTTTTAGTCTTATCTCTAACTCTACTGTTGAAGAAACAACTTCAGAATACAAACCTATCTCCTTCCCCCAATTAGCTGTTTTCCATGCAGTAGGGTTTAGCGACATGTTTGTAAAATGAGCTAATCCTATTTTACGCTCTACAGCAGGGCCTACAACAAAAGGTCCAATTCCAATTGACAATTCACTCAGCTTTAAACTTGCCTGGTCGGTAGCCACAACAAAATCACACGCTGCAACAATTCCAACTCCACCACCAACAACTTTACTTTGAATTTGAGCAACGACAAATTTAGGTGCATTTTTTATAGCCAAGATTACTCTAGCGAAACCAGAGAAAAACTCTTTCCCTTCCTCTTCATTTGAAACCTTTAACAATTCGTCAAAAGAAGCTCCAGCACAGAATGCTTTTTCTCCTCGGCTTTTTAAATGAATAACAAGAACTTCATTATTTTCGGACAATTTGTTTAGTCCCTCAGTAATCTCTTGCAATAAAGCAGCAGGGAGTGAATTACTTTTAGGATGGAAAAACTCTATTTCTCCAACCCCATTTTTAACTTCGACTTTAACATAACCTCTATTCATATCCTAAAATTGAAATATTAAGATACATTATATAAATATGTTTGATACTTTAAGGAGTTCTTTATTTGCAAGAGAATAAGAATAATTATCTTAGCATTATAATCGAATTCAGTTATGAAGGAAAAAATCAAAGTACTAGCAGACAAACATTTCAAAGAAGTTGTTTCTCACAGAAAATATCTTCATGCAAACCCTGAGCTTTCTTTTAAAGAATTCAAAACATCAGAATATATTCAAAAATTCCTTTCAAAAAATAACATTGAATTTAAACCGGGATATGTTAAAACAGGAATAGTCGCTCACATTAAGGGTAGAAATCCTGATAAAAAAGTGATTGCTTTAAGAGCTGATATTGACGCTCTTCCTATTATTGAAAAAAGCGATAAAGATTACAAGTCTAAAAACGAAGGTGTAATGCACGCATGTGGCCATGACGTTCACACAAGTTCGATGTTTGGAGTTTGTAAAATCTTAGATTCATTAAAGGATGAATTCGAAGGGACAATTAAAATTATTTTTCAGCCAGGTGAAGAAATTCTTCCTGGTGGAGCCTCATTAATGATTAAAGAAGATGCCTTAAAAAAGCCAGATGCTGAATTAATTATCGGACAACATGTTTACCCGCAACTTGAAGTAGGAAATGTTGGTTTTAGAAAAGGAATGTACATGGCTTCGGCTGATGAAATTTACGTCACCGTAAAAGGTAAAGGCGGACATGGTGCATTACCTAACAAATGTGTTGATACAATATTACTTGCTTCTCATATAATCGTGGCACTTCAACAAATTATATCCAGAAATGCAGACCCTACTATTCCTTCTGTTTTAACATTTGGAAACATAGAAGGCTATGGCGCAACTAATATTATACCTGAAGAAGTTAAAATTAAAGGAACGTTTAGAACTTTTGATGAAAAATGGAGAGCAGACGCAAAGAAGAAAATGAAGAAGATGGCTGAAATGCTTGCTGAAGCGATGGGTGGCAGTTGTGATTTTAATATTCATGATGGATATCCATTCTTAACAAATGATGAAACCACAACTCAACTTGCTTGGGATTCAGCAAATGATTTCTTGGGTGAAGATAAAGTTCATCCTTTAGATTTAAGAATGACTTCGGAAGATTTTGCATATTACTCTCATGAAATGCCCTCATGTTTTTACAGGTTAGGAATTGCAAACACTCCAAAAGGAATAAACTCAGGATTACATACAAATAATTTTGATATTGATCATGAAGCTTTACGAACATCAATAGGTCTTATGAGCTACATTGCTTTAAACATGCTGAAGTAAGCTAATTTTACTTTTTAATAAACTTCGTATTATAGATTTCAGATCCGGCCTTTACATTTAAAATGTAAAGGCCTTTTTGTAAATGCTTGACGTTAATTGCAAGATTACGAGTATAATTTTCTTTCAACACCAAACTTCCTTTAATATCAAAAATCAATATTTCATCAACTTTAAGAGAAGTTGGCAATTTAAAATTCAGTGTATTGATTACTGGGTTAGGGAAAATATTTAAACCCATTGAATCGATTAACACTGGCTCATTAGCTATACTTGTTACATAATTGTCAGAAGTGAAAATTCCTCTACCATGAGTAGCTACGTATATTTGCCCGAAGTTTTCTGCCCATTTGAAAACCTGTTGTCTGACCATTAAAGTAGGACAATTTGGAAGTCCGTCAGACTGCTTACTCCAAGTGAGGCCATCATCCTCACTAATAAAAACTCCAAACTCAGTTCCCACAATAAATGCTCCTGAATAATACTCAATCATGCAGCTATACACTGGGATTTGCGGTAAATTACCATTCATTGGAGCAAAACTTGATTCATCCATTGTCGAAATCGCTGAATTAGAAAAGTAAATATTTGCAGGCTGGTCGTAAAACCCAACAGTTACTAATACACGTTCAGGGTCATTTGGATCAATCGCGATATCTGTAATTAAATAATCGTCACCACTAGTTGTTTCTAAATTAGCAATCTTCAATACTGTTGCATTAGAAACCGTCTCATCACTAACTACCTGAGATACATTTGACACTCTAAAGACCTCACCTTTATTTGTACCATAAAAAATAACATCCCCATCTGCAGATGTTGCAAAAGCAGAAATTCCTTTAGGATTCCATTTATCAATAAGACAACCATCTTTCGATAACTCAATCCATTCAGGAGCTTTCGAGAAATCTAAAACATTTCTACTCATATATAATGCTTGATGCGTTCCGTACAAAAACATACTTTGATATCGATCTTTTACAGTTATAGTATCACCCTGTTCATAATCGTATTTTAACGTATCACTAAACAAAACCTTAGTATTTGTGCTTTTCAGCGATAAAACATCTCCTTGATAATAAGTTTTATCGGCAACGTACTTAATTGAATCCTTGATTAAAGTATCGTTACTAGATTCCCACAAATCTAGTGGCGTTACAAACTCACTCCATTCAACTGAATGCTCCACAAAACCTAATGTTAATTTAGCTTTAGCGTGACTAAAGAATTCGTTATACTCCTCGCCTCTTTTATTACTTCTTTTTATCTTCCCGTACTGACTTTCAACAAAGAATGCCTCAGGATTTAATTGAGATATACAAGCTTGACCACCGTCTCCATTATTCTGAACGTCACCACTTTGTTTCGTGTTCCCTTTAAAATCAACATATATATTTGCATTATCTTGAACTCCTCCTAACACAACACCATCTCGCCCAAAACTAAGACCATAATACTGAGTTACATTTAACCCTCTATTTAAGCGTTCGAATATTTCAGCATCATTTTTAGTTCTAAAAACACCACCATCTGTCCCTAAATAAAACATATCAGATTTTTCAGGGTGAAACACAATCGTATGACCATCGGCATGAACATAGTCGTGATCTCCCCAGTCAGCACTCCATCTCGTTATCTTTTCCCAATTTTCACCTTCTTCCCATCTATAAAATTCTATTCCTCCTAAAATAATTCTATTAGGATTATTTGGATAAACGGCTAAGCATTGATTATACTCTCCTTGTGGTCCACCTCCAGTAAAAGGTTTAAAAACGTCACTTGGACCCTTAACAACAACACCCCATGTATACCCTCCATCTTCTGTTCGATATAAACCATCAAACTCACCTGTTTTCAAAGCTCTAGAAATATAAATGGTATTATCATCAGAAGGAGCGATTGCAATTACAGATCGACCAAAAGCCTCTGGTATTTCATTAGTAGAAATTCTTAGAAAAGTATTTGGTTCGCCCGTAGGAGAATGGTAATAATATTTACCCATTGACAGGATTACAGCTCCACTTGGTGTAACAGCCACATCATAGGCGATACCTGAAAATTCAAAGCCATTAGGATAAGCGTTAACAGCATACCAGCTCAATCCGTTATCAGTGGACCTATATAATTTATTTTTAGCAGCAGCGTAAACATTACCTAGTGTGTCTGCAGTAAGCGCATTAACAGCAACGGTTCTTTCTTCTTTACCATCCCAAGAATCGTTTAAATGAGTAAATTCGGTTCCAGAAGGAGTTGTTGACCTGAAAATACCCATTCCTCTGAAACCAAAGCCGCCCACTCCCGGAGCTGTTTCATTATATCCATAAAAAACACCTTCTCCAGTGCCATAATATACATAACCATCCTTATCCTGTGTTATACAATTTACGGTTAATACTTCAGCATTATCACCAGGAGTTGTAGACTCCCAACTTAAACCACCATCATTGCTATACCATAAACCACCTGAGACACCCCCCGCGTATACACGATTAGGATTTGATTGGTCAATCAAAATAGCTCTAGTTCGACCACCAATATTATCAGGTCCTAACTCCTTCCAATTTAAACCAAGAGATCTTCTTGCAGGAATTTTTGTAATTTGTTTTCTTACCTTTCTTAAGGTTTTACCAAAAACTGAATCAGATGGAAAACGTCCAACTCTATCACCCCAAAATTGAACAGAACCTCTATACTCCTTAAATGTTTTTGTAGCTGGAATATCAGAGTTCGTAAAAAACACCTTAGCTCCAAGCATTAATATTGCAAAACAGATAAGAAGTATTTTTTTCATGAAGTTATCATTAAATGTAAAATATTAAAGTATATGTTTTTCTGCGTGGTAAGACGATCGAACCAATGGAGAACTTTCTACATGTCTGAATCCTTTGTCAACGGCGTATAGCCTATACTCTTCAAATTTCTCAGGAGTAATAAAATGTGCAATTTCTAAATGCTTGGGGGTTGGTTGTAAATACTGTCCCATTGTTATAATATCAACATTAACCGAAGCTAAATCGTCAATTGTCTCATATATTTCTTCCTCTGTTTCTCCTAAACCCAGCATAATACCAGATTTAGTTTTCATTCCACCCTTTTTTAATCTCATCAATAACTCCAAACTACGATCGTATTTAGCCTGAATCCGAACCTCTTTAGTAAGCCTTCTAACAGTCTCAATATTATGGGAAACAACTTCAGGAGCAACGTTAATAATCTGTTGTAGATCATTCCATTTACCCATAAAATCTCCTACTAACGTTTCCATTGTAGTACCTGGACTAATTCTTCTAATTGCCTTCACTGTTTTTACCCAATGTTCAGCACCTCCATCAGCTAAATCATCTCGATCTACCGAAGTAATAACAGCATGTTTGATTTCCATCGTCTTAATTGACCTTGCAACTTTTGCAGGCTCAAACTCATCAAGATCATCACCCTTACCAGTTGACACGGCACAAAAACCGCAACTTCGAGTACAGGTATTTCCTAAGATCATAAAAGTTGCCGTTCCAGCACCCCAACACTCGCCCATGTTTGGGCAATTCCCACTTTGGCAAATTGTATTAAGGCTGTTATCGTCAACTAATTTCCTGACTTTTTTATACTCAGGTCCAATTGGAAGTTTTACACGTAACCACTTAGGTTTTTTAAAACTCACTTTCTTCTTTTCAATTGACTCACTCATAAGCGTCTAATTATCTATACCATTTTCCACCATACTGTAAACTCAAATAAAAGCTTACATAAATGGGGTAGTTATCAGCAAAAGCTAATAAATCTACATTTTTATAATATCCATCAATTACTACGCCCACCTCAAAACTTCTAATCGAAGCTCTTTCTGCAGCGTATTCAAAATTCAAAGCAAATTTACCGAAAATTCCCGGTTGAATAGACAATTCATTAAACCCTTTAAAATAGGGACCTGATGAAAGTATATTAAACAGATTATGTTTATCCTCATCAAAACGTTCAAGTGAACTTTCTGGAGTGTCTCCATAAATCATGTAATAGTAAACAGGCTTCAATAGTACAGTGGATAACCCTAGTGTGTAAATCGTTTTTACTTCAACGCCTTCACCAAAGGACTTGTATGCTAATATATTATGTTTCCCTAAACCAAAACGTAAATTATAAGCCAAATTTTCTCTAGCAAACACGAAACCATTTGATCCATCTGCAGGAAGTAATTTCACTTCTCTAGCGTGCTTTAGGGTTGTAAACTCAAACTCGTAAAGAAGTTTCCGCTTTACAGTTTGATGATATCCTCGTCTGAACCCAAATCCCCAGCCGTGTGTATTAACTTGGATTCCAGAATAAAAAATATGATGATAACCAACAGTATGATCCATTTTATCTTCATTCTGCCCCACTAGTGAAATACTCGCGAGGACAAATAGAAATATAATTAATCGAATTTTCATCAAGACCTTAAAATAAAGGTTTTATTGGCTTATTACAACCTATTTATTTAAAGCTTTATCAAAAGAAACATCTGAATGTGATGCATTATAAGAACAAACTCCATTGTTTATCACTAAAATTTGTGGTGATTCATGCAATACACTATAACGTGAAGCTATTTCTTGACTTATCTCTCTGAAGGCTATCAAATCCAAATAATGAACATCAACCTTGTTTTGAATATCTTCATTGAATTCACTTGTAAGAATTCTTTTAGCAAACGAGCTTACGCTACATCTAGTGCTGTGTTTGAATATTATTTGAGTTTTTGTTTTTGACTTTTCGTCAATTTCGCTCAATTGTTCTACCGAATTTAAATTATTCCAATCCATCTTATTACTTTTAGTAAAAATAAAACTCTTTAAAAACTCAATCAATTTCACCATAGTTATTGATTTTGTATTTATGATATAATTGAATTTATTTATGTTGGAAGATAAAGTAAAAATTAATCAATCTTGGTTAGATAAACTACAAAGTGAGTTTAACCAACCATATTTTCAAAAATTATATCAATTTGTGCAGGATCAATACAATAATTCAGTAGTGTATCCGAGTAAAGAACTTATTTACGAAGCATTTAATCAAACCCATTTTAAGGATGTAAAGGTTGTAATTATAGGTCAAGATCCTTATCATGGTGAAAATCAAGCTCATGGATTAAGTTTCTCTGTGAAAAATAGCCAAAAGCTTCCTCCTTCATTAAAAAACATTTACAAAGAACTCTCGTGCGACTTAGAGGTTGCTGTTCCTACTACAGGTAATCTAACCCCATGGACAAAACAAGGCGTTCTTCTACTCAATTCCACATTAACGGTGTCTGCTAAATCACCAGGTAGTCATCAAAAAAAAGGATGGGAAATATTTACAAATAAAATAATTGAGTTGATTTCCAATGAAAAAGAGAATATAGTTTTTATACTTTGGGGGAAATATGCTCAAAACAAATGCGTTATTATCGATGAACGAAAACATTTAACAATAAAATCTCCTCATCCATCACCGTTTTCAGCCCAGAAAGGTTTTTTTGGTAGTCAACCTTTTTCTAAAACGAACGAATACTTGTTGAATAAAAACATTAAACCAATCGATTGGACTCTGTAAAAATTAATGAAATTTAGAATTATATATCTCTCACTAATTTTCTTCAATACTGGTTGGAGTCAAATCAATATTTCATGGAAAGGAGATGATCTTTCAAGCTTTGACTACAAACCAGACTCGTTATATTCAGATTGGAAAATATACAATAGTTCAATTTCTTTATTACAAGCAGAAGCCTTCCGAAATAGTTTTTTGGAGTTTTCTATAGATTCTGTTCAAACAATAGATAGTCTGAATTTTAATGTTTTCGTAACTAAAGGACCAATATACACTTGGGAATCTATTACAATTAACAATAAGGGACCAAAAGCACCCGAATACATAACAGATAAGTGGAACAGCGAACTTGTCTCTGCAAGTGATTTAAGTAATCGATTTGATAAAATAATCACTTACTTTCAAAATAACGGGTATCCATTCACCAAGGTCCAACTCGAAGAAATCACCTCGAATAAAAATAAGATTTCGGCAACATTAAATACAATTACAGGACCCAAAATTGTATGGGACACCCTCGACATAGTTGGAGATTTAAAACTTAAAAAATACTTCTTAAGTAACTATCTTGGTATAAAAAAAGGACAACCATACGATGAAAGGCTACTAAAATCTATCAGTAAAAAACTTAATGAACTACCGTTCGTAACGCTTGAGAATAAGCCTAAGATATTTTTTTATAAAAACAAAGCGTTTATAACACTCAATTTAAAAGATAAGACAGCTAATTTCATCAATGGTATTATTGGAGTTTTACCTAATTCTTCAAGTTCACTAATTACTGGCGATGAGTCACAATTATTAATTACTGGTGATATTAAGCTCAATTTAGGAAATGCTTTAGGATATGGGGAAAAACTAAAATTTAATTGGAAAAGAATTCAACTAGAAACTCAGCAATTAAATACTGAGGAAGACATTCCATATCTTTTAAAATCACCGATTGGAATAACGCATTCGTTGAGCTTACTAAAACAGGACACAAGTTTTATTTCTTACAGTAACAAACTGGGTGTGAAATTTGAAATTTCACCAAAAAGAAACTTAATTGCTTTTTGGGAAAACCAAGGAACAAATACTTTAAATAACAAACCAATTCATTCTAGCAATTTAAGCTCAACTAATGGTAATAGTAATTCATATGGTTTAATTATTAATTGGGATCAATTAGATTATAGGTTTAACCCACGAAAAGGGGTCCTTTTTAGAATTGAGGCTAAAGCAGGTATTAAAAAAATATTAGGATCTACTGAAAATGGAAAAATACGATTACAACTTAGTGAAAATGAAAATATAAGCACATTTATTTTCGTTCCAGAATCATCAATGCTTTACCAAGGGAATATAACTCTTCAAGCTTATATTCCGTTATGGAAAACTATCTCTATGAAACTTGCGAATAACTCTGGTACTAAACAAAATGATTACTTACTAGATAATGATCTATACAGACTTGGCGGTTTTAAGCTACTTAGAGGTTTTGATCAGCAGTCGATATTTACTTCTAACTATTCTGTTTTTACTTTAGAATTTAGGTTGCTCTTCGAAGAAAACTCTCACTTAGCTTTATTTGTAGATCAATCCATAATAGAAAAAAATACAATTACAGATTACACAATAAACTATCCCCTAGCATTTGGTGGAGGAATTAACTTCCAAACTAGACCAGGAATATTCTCAGTAAGCTACGCGATAGGGAAATTTGAAGACACTAACTTTGATTTTAGTGCTGCTAAAATTCATTTTGGGTTCGTAAACCTATTTTAACAAAACAAAATCATATGAATTTCAGTAAATTACTGTAGTGAAAAAGAAAATTACAATTGTTCTACTTCTTTTACTTGCTTTTGGACTGAAGCCAGATGTTCACCCTAACGAAAAAGATGTTCTTTTTTTTCTAGAAGAATACTGCAATGACTTTTATCCTGAACACGATATCAATGAATTAATTTTCATTTCTATTAAACAACAAAGGCTCTACCTAATCCGTCATGGTCACGTTGTTAGTAAGCACACAATAAGTACTAGTAAATATGGCATAGGGAACAAACGGTTTAGTAGAAAAACGCCAACGGGTCTTCATGTAATCGCACACAAAATAGGCAAAGGAGTTCCCTTAAGAGGAATTATTAAAGGTGGAGTTTACACTGGGAAAGAAGCTGATTTAGAACATTATCCTGTCCATATAGAAGGAGACTTTGTAACCACTCGCCTTTTGTGGCTAAAAGGATTAGAACAAGGAATAAATGCTGGTGAAAAAATTGACACTTACGATAGGAGAATATATATTCATGGCACTCCTGAGGAAGGATTAATTGGAAAACCTTCCTCACATGGATGTATCCGAATGACCAATTATGAAGTCGTTGAGCTTTTTAAATTAGTAGAAAAAGGGTTAAAAGTATTAATTCTTGATGTTTAACTTTTTATTTACTTGTCTTTAATTTTATCTTTGATATATGATAATAATTGGTTTAGCAATAGGTTTAACAGCAGGTTTAGTTATTGGCTTTCTATTCTCAAAATCAAAAAATCAAACCGAAATTCACATAGCATCCAAAGCATTAATTGAAAAGGAATTAATCACCAAGCAACTTTTAGAGAAGCTTGAGGAATTAAAAATATCATTAATACAAAAAGAAGGCTTTGCTCTTCAAAGCAGAGATCAGCTAAAAAATGCCGAAATTTTAAACATTCAACAAGCTTCAGAATTAAAAAATGTAAATCAACGATTTCATGACTTTAAAGCTGAGGCTGCAAATTTAAAAACCCAAATAAAAACTGAGTTTAAAAATATCGCTAACGAAATTGTAAAAGAACAATCGAAAGACTTTTCAGAACACAATCAAAACATACTTAAGCCCTTTAAGAATCAATTGGAATCATTTGAAAAAACTATTCAAGATCAAATGAAAGATAGTATATCTAAAGCTGCCGGATTCAAAGAGCAAATTGAACAATTAAAAAATTTAAATCAACAAATTTCTCAAGAGGCTAATAACCTTACTAATGCATTAAAAGGTGACAATAAATTCCAAGGAAATTGGGGTGAATTAATACTTGAAAAAGTACTTGAAAATTCAGGATTGGAAAAAGGTTTAGAATACAAAATTCAAGTTAGCCTAATTAATTCCGATGACGATAGAATTCAACCTGATGCGATTGTTTACTTACCAGAAGACAAACATATCATTATAGATTCCAAAGTATCATTAGTTGCATATGAAAAATATGTAAACGCGGATAATGATATAGACCGGCAAATAAACATCAAAGCTCATCTTACATCACTCAAAAGTCATATTCGACTTTTGAGTGATAAAAAATATCAGACTGCAGAAGGCATTTCAACTCCCGATTTCATTCTGCTTTTTATTCCTATTGAAGCATCGTTCGGTGTTGCAGTAAAAGAAGACATTGAACTGTTTAATTATGCGTGGAATAAAAATGTAGTTATTGTTAGTCCAAGTACACTACTTGCTACACTAAAAACAGTCGCTTCTTTATGGAAACAAGAAAAGCAAAACAAGAACGTACTAAAGATAGCTGAGGAAAGTGGTAAATTATATGATAAGTTTGTAGGTTTTGTATGCGACTTAGAAAAAATCGAGAGAAGTTTAGATAAAACTGTAAAAGAATTTTCAGATGCACATAAAAAGTTGCATTCTGGCAAAGGGAATATTCTTACACGAATTGAAAAGATAAAAGAATTGGGTGCTAAAACAACAAAACAACTAGATGAGAAATATTTGGAAGATTAATATTTTACCTGTCATTATTTTGTTTAGCTGCGGCTCATCAAATCACCTATCCGAATTTGACTTGTCTGAAACCTATGAATCAGATGCGCACCAATACAAACTGAGCACATCCTTTCATTCTATTAATGATTCAATTTCCGAATTATGGATAAATGTTAATCCAAGCGATTTTCTTTACACCAAAACGGCTTCTAATAAGCACTTAGCTAGATATTCTATTAAGTATAAAGTTTTCACAGGATATGATGAAAAGCTCCCTATTGATTCTGCTTCAATTCACTACTCTTTAAAAGGAAACATAAATAGCAACCAAAAATCACATCGGATAAAAATATATGCACCTTTAGGGAAGGACTACATCGTTAAAATTATTCTTCAAGATGAAAATAGAAAATTTAAAGTGAGTAAAATTAAAACACTGAGAAAAAAATATACCTCGTCAAGATCTTATTATAAAATTGAAGGTATTAACAATAACAACTTCACGCAATATCAAACTACAGATTTTAAAATATCTAAACACTCAAAAGAGCAACAGTATTTGAAAATCATGAGATTTGAATCTAAAATAACATCTGCTCCAAAACCACATGCAGTTAACTACACCTATAAATTATCCAAGTTCCCTGATTCAACTTGGTTTGTCGTTTCAGATTCAAACTTAACTTTACCCAGATTAAAGAATCATTATTATCATTTTGTTACTGACACCAACAATAATGACGGATTTTCTGTTTTTTGCAATCAAAAAGAATTCCCTAAAATAAGCTCTATCGAACATTGCTCAAACGCTCTTGGTTATCTTTTGGGGAAATCCGAATACGCAGAACTATTAAGAACGAAAACACCTCGAAAAGAATTTGAGAAAAAATGGATTACACTGGCAGGAAATAGGGAGAGAGCTAGAAAACTTATAGCAGAATATTACAAAGAAGTTTCAATAGCAAATCAACTATTCACATGTAATCAACCAGGTTGGAGTACTGATAGAGGGATGATTTATATTGTTTTTGGACCTCCCAGAATTGTCTACCGATATGATAATTCAGAAACATGGATTTATGGAGAAGAAAATAACTTATTAAGCGAACAATTTCAATTTAATAAGATTAATACCGATATTGCTGATAATATCTTCGAACTCGATAGAAACATTAATTACAAGGTGAGTTATAATCGAATGGTAAATACTTGGATAGACGACAAAGGATATTAAAAATAACCTTTATCGTTCATGTATCTTTTAATGTGACCAATCAAAATCACCAATTTTCTCTACACACTTTATTAGAAGATTTATTGAATGCTCAATATCATCTTTATTACACATTTCGATTACCTGATGAATATGCCGAGTAGGAATTGAAATTGCTCCTGCAATACTACCACCTGCAGTAAACTGTTGAAGTCCCATAGTATCTGTTCCTCCTCCTGTTAATATCTCAGGTTGCCATTTAATTCCATTTTGATCAGCTACTTCCTTCATAAAACGAACCATTCTCGAATCGCAAATCGTTCGAGAATCCATAATTTTAATAGCAGTTCCTTTACCCAATGATGTGATTTTTTCATGAGAAGAAGAGCCAGGTGTATCAAAAGCAATAGTTGTATCGATACAAATACCAAAATCAGGATTAATCGCTAAAGTAGCAACTTGAGCTCCTCTTATTCCAACCTCTTCTTGCACCGTAAAAACAGCATAAAAATCATATGGTATATTTTTCCCTTTTAATCGCTTTAAAGCTTCTATCAATATGAATACCGCAACCCTATTATCTAACGATTTAGAATTAACACAGTCTCCCATCTCAACTAAACTACGTTCTCTTGTGATAGGATCTCCCACAGAAATAAGTTTTTCAACTTCTTCCTTCTTCATACCTAAATCAATAAAATAATCACCTATTTTAGGCACTTTATTGCGCTCTTCAGTTGTCATTACATGAATAGGTTTTGCTCCCATCACGCCAATAACATCCTTTTTCCCATGAATAATAACTCTTTGCGCAGTTAATGTTTTAGGATCAAAACCTCCTAAAGTATGAAACTTTAAAAACCCTTCATTTGTTATATGGGTTACCATGAAACCAATTTCGTCCATATGAGCTGCAGACATCAATTTCTTTGATGACTTTCCTCTCTTTATAGCAACCACATTCCCCATATTGTCAACAGAAACTTCATCTACTAATCCTTCAATTTCATTCAGGACTAGATCTCTGACTCTATGTTCAAAGCCAGGTGCTCCAGCCACTTCACAAGCTCTCTTTAATAAATCGACATTAATACCCATATGAACTAATTATCAAACTATGTATTAAAAAAATTGGGAACCAACTTTCGCTAATTCCCAATTAATAAAAAATATTATTTAATTA
This sequence comes from Flavobacteriales bacterium, assembly GCA_029251005.1. Lineage (GTDB taxonomy): Bacteria > Bacteroidota > Bacteroidia > Flavobacteriales_C. The sequence continues at coordinate 14,527 of JAQXEE010000128.1, forward strand.
AGCTAAACTTAATTTTAAGGTATTTGTTTTACCTCTTTTTTTAACTGGCATAGAAGATATATTAATAAAATAATCACCTTCTTTAATAAAGCCTTTTTCTTTTAAACTCTTCTCTATATCATCGATATTCTCATCAACTAAATGAGAGTTGTCATAATAATAAGCTTGAACACCCCAAACTAAGTTCAGCATATTTAAGATCTTCTTATTACTTGTATAAACAAATGTAATTGCTCTTGGACGTTGCGATGAAATTTTACAAGCTGTATAACCAGAGACAGTCATTGTTACAATAGCTTTAGCATTTACACTTTCCGCTAAGTTTACAGCACTTGTACAAATATTATCAGAAACAAAACGTTCTTCTCTAAAAGCTGGTAGATAATCATGGTTGTAGATGTCATCATACTCCTCAACTTTCTTGATAATATTAGACATCGTTTCGATAACTAAACCAGGATGAACACCTACAGAAGTTTCTCCAGATAACATTACAGCATCAGCTCCGTCCATTACGGCGTTTGCAACATCATTAACTTCAGCACGAGATGGGGTTATTCCATCAATCATACTTTCCATCATTTGAGTAGCAACAATAATGGGTTTGGAAGCTTTTAAACACTTTTTAACCATCATTTTTTGTAATAATGGTACATCTTGGTAAGGAACTTCAATTCCTAAATCTCCACGAGCAACCATAATAGCATCGGTTTCCTTAACGATTGCATCAATATCATCGATAGCCTCAGGTTTCTCTATTTTTGCAATAATTTTAATGTCTTTCCCTGCAGCTTTGATTAATTTTCTCAATTCAGTAATATCGTCAGCAGATCTAACAAAAGATAATGCAATCCATTCCACGTCTTGTGTTAAAATGTAATCTAAATCTTCTCTATCTTTGTCAGTTAGAGATGGTAATGAAATTTGGGTATTGGGTAGGTTAACTCCTTTTTTACTTTTTAATATCCCACCGTGCTCTACTACAGCATAAACTTCATCTATGCCATTAGTACTTTCAACTTTAACAGCTAATTTACCATCATCAATTAAAATCAATTCACCAGGCTTAACGTCCTGAGCAAAATTTTGATAAGTCATGTATACTTTCTCCGAGGTACCAATACATTCCTCATTAGTAAAAGTAATTTTGTCTCCAGTTTTTATTTCACAACCTTCGTTTTCCATCACCCCTACACGTAATTTCGGACCTTGTAAATCGGCTAAAACTGCTATGTTTGCATTGAGCTCTTGATTAACAGCTTTAATTCTTTTAATGTTTTCTTCGTGAATACTATGATCACCATGCGAAAAATTCAAACGACAAACGTTTAATCCTTTATCGTACATTTCCTTTATTACTTCCTCTGTAGAAGACGCAGGTCCTAGAGTGGCAACAATTTTGGTTCTCTTTAAGTCCATATATATCTATGATTTCGTTAAATCTAGTTTTAAAACAAGCGGTAAAGATATGCAATTCGTTTCATTAAAAGCCTTAATAATCAAAAGGGTTTTCAACCATATAAACATGAAAACTTAAGTGTAATCTAAATTATAAGTTAATTCTACTAAAACAAGAGATTGTTACGACTTTTTAAGTCCATTGGATCAACTTGTATTGCTGTTAAAACAGATGATATTTTTCGAATATTATCATTCATTGTAAAAAGTTCCTCTACTGACATAGGTCCCCAATATTGAAGAAAATAATCCATTTGTTTAAGTTCTGGAATTAGATATCCATTAGTTGACCTGTTGGATACTAAATGTATTGTAGTATAACTTTCTTCATCATCAAAACGGTAAAAACTAAAACTCCTTTTTTTTTCTTCACCGAAGGATAAATCTACATCATCCATTCGTTCTAAATCTATATCAAGAAGTTTATTAATTCCCCATGCTAGTCTATAATTCGCGACATGACTTGAAACACCAAATAAAGTAAAGTCAAAATCATACTCAAAATCTAGAACTAACTTATTCATTTAATACTTGGAATTTAATACAGAATTCTTTGGCAGCCTTTTGCTCCGCCTTTTTCTTAGACTTTTCTCTTCCTTTTGCCACTTCAACCCCATCTAATACCACACAGGCTTCAAAGTTTTTACTCCGACCCTCCCCTGTTTCACTAATGATTTCAAAAGACAATTCGCGCTTTCCTTTTTGAGCCCATTCGATGACTCTAGATTTAAAATTAGTTTCTTCGTTTTCTAATTTTTCAAAAGAGATATAAGGTTTTATAATTTTATTATCAATAAAATTTTCACAAGCCGAAGTGCCTTTATCTAGATAAATAGCACCTATTAATGCCTCAAAAGCATTACCATAAATACTATCTGTTTTACTTTTTTTATCAAGTTTTGCAATCACTAATTCATCCAAACCTATCTTTTTTGCTAATTGATTTAAAGATGTTCGACTGACAATTTTAGACCTCATTTTTGTTAAAAACCCTTCGTCACCCTTAGGATATTCTTGAAATAAACGATCTGCGATGATTGCTCCAAGAACAGCATCACCAAGAAATTCTAAACGTTCGTTACTTACAATATAATCGTTACTATTATCGTAAACAGCCGATTTATGAACTAATGCTGTTTCAAACAAAAAAACATTGTTGGGGTAGAATCCAACAATGTTTTTAATTTTTTGTGATAAATCATTTCCCGAAGAAAAGACTAATTTAAAAAGTGTTTTTATGTTCAAAACTACCCTTGATATTTTTTAAGAATAACAGAAGCGTTATGCCCGCCAAATCCAAATGTATTAGTCATAGCAACATTCACTTTTCTTTTTTGTCCTTTATTCAAGGTTAGATTAAGTTTACTATCAATATTTTCATCAGAATTTCTATGATTGATTGTTGGAGGAACAAAATCCTCTTGAATTGCTTTAATTGTAGCAATTGCTTCAATAGCTCCAGCTGCTCCTAATAAATGACCAGTCATAGATTTCGTAGAGCTAATGTTTAAATCATAGGCTTTCTCACCGAATACTTTTTGGATGGCTGTTAATTCTGCAACATCACCTAAGGGTGTTGACGTACCATGCACATTTATATAATCAATGTCGTCAATGGTTAATTCAGCATCCTCTAAAGCATATTTCATCACATTAGTAGCTCCTAATCCTTGAGGGTGCGGTGCTGTCATGTGATATGCATCAGCAGACATTCCACCACCAACAATTTCCGCATATATTTTTGCTCCTCTAGCTTTTGCATGCTCATACTCTTCAAGAATAATTGAACCTGCACCTTCTCCTAAGACGAAACCATCTCGAGATGCATCAAAAGGTCGAGAAGCACTTTCTGCGCCTTCGTTATTAGTTGATAATGCTTGACATGCATTAAATCCACCAATACCGGTTTCATTAACAGCAGCTTCAGAACCACCAGTAACAATAATATCTGCTTTTCCCATTCGAATATAGGTGAAAGAATCTATCATTGCGTGACTGGAGGAGGCACAAGCAGAAACAGTAGTGTAATTAGGCCCTCTAAATCCATGTTTAATTGAAATATTACCAGGGGCAATATCTGCGATCATTTTTGGGATAAAAAAAGGATTAAATCTTGGTGGCTGATTATTTTCACGAGCTCTCAATAAATTTTGAGCTTCGTCTTGAAAAGTTTCCAAACCTCCAATCCCAGATCCCCAAATAACCCCAACCCTATCAGGATTGAAATTACCTTCTGCTAAACCGGCATCAGCAATAGCTTCGTCAGTGACTATCATAGCGTACTGACTATATTTATCCATTCTCCTTGCTTCCTTACGATTCATAAACTCTGTAACGTCAAAGTTTTTTAACTCGCAAGCAAATTGGGTTTTATGTAATTCCGGATTAAAATAAGTAATCCTTGCAGCACCACTAACACCGTTTTTTAGAGCATCCCAGTATTCCGGAAGTGTGTTCCCTATAGGAGTCAGGGCTCCTAAACCCGTGACTACAACTCTCTTTAACTCCATAAAAAAATTAAAAAATGATTACTTACTTTGCGTTTTCTTC
>JAQXEE010000129.1 GCA_029251005.1 Flavobacteriales bacterium
GCCCCATATCCTTAATGGTTTTTCTAGTGGCTTGCACAAAATCTGTAGTTTCCTTTCTTTTACAGCTTCCTCCATTACAAAAGAAAAGGCATTTTTTAGTTTCAATCAAATCCTTTACTGCCATTTTAGATAAGTGTGGTTCAATAATTAATTTTAAAGTCATAAAAATACAGGTACAAAAATACTAATAATCTTTTAAATGCAACTGTGTTGCATTTAAAAGATTATTTCAAGTAACTAAGGGAAGGTATGAATCAGATTTGCTCTACCATAGCTATAAGGATATTGAGGACGAATTTGTTACTCAGTTTAAGGTTGTTTGATAAGAAATTTTCTGATTCCCCTTTAGTTATAGGTGTTTGAATATAGTTTAGACTCTCCAGATTTAGACTTAAATGGTTCGAGATTTGACCATGGGGCTCACAGACGAAAAAAGCCTTAGTATTTGCTAGTTTTTTTTTGAATTACAAGTACAGCTTTTTACATTCTTTTATAAAAGGAATAACCTCTTGGTCGAAGTTATAGCTCCAAGAATTTGTAAATATGAAAACGCCGAATTTTTTATCGGGAACCATCAAAAAATAGGAGTCGCTTTTATATCCAAAATTCCCTCCTTTGGAGATGTTGGTATGGCCTTTTTTATCTTTCCAGGCATCAAAGCACAAACCATTTTCAGGGGTGTATGCTGTCCACATTTTATCAAGAGTTTGTTTGGTAATAAAACCGCTTTGATTGTGATAGATTTTCATCAATTCAATCAACCATTTCGAGAAATCATTATTGGAGGATTTAAGCCCTCCAGAACCCAATACGCCATTTGTATACAAGTTTTTGTTTATCGGTACTGGCCCTTTTCTTTTTTGTGCATGTGGAGTAGCTAAGCTCGTATCCAATAAATTATTTACCTGACTAAAAGTAGAATTATTCATCTTCAATGGCTGAAGAATTTCTGTTGCCATGTAATCTGAGAATTTTTGTCCCGTTACCTTTTCAATTACTACTTCTGCAACCATAAAACCAAGATTGCTGTATTCGTATTGAACCCCAGGTTTGAACCTTAGTTTTGTTTTTTTTATGTGAAGAGCAATTCTTTCTTCACTACTTGAATTGATTTCCTCATCAAAATGGTCTTTTTTATTGATGAACTTTTCTAATCCAGAAGTATGTGAAATCAAATGAATAACCCGAATTGAATCGGAAGAATATTTACCATAATTAGGTTTAAAATCAGGGCAATAGTTAACAACAGGTTTGTTAAGGTCAATTTTACCCTCCTGAGCTAATTTCATGATCGCTGTTCCTGTAAAGACCTTTGAAATTGATGCCAGAAAAAACTTACTATTTTCATTTACTTTTTGATTAGTCTTTAAACTTTTAACACCCAAGTTCTTTTGATAAACAACGGAATCATTTTTAATTACAGCAAGAGTAAGCCCTGGAACATTTGTATTCTGATAGATGTTTTCAGCTAAACTATTTAGTTGAATATTATGTTGAGCAACACCACTAAAGCAAAGTAGAATCAAAATCCATCGAATCATAAGTTCTTAATCTTTTTTTCTAATATACTTTAAATCTCGCTCTAAGTGGTTCGAGATTTGACCAGATTGGCCCACAGATAAAAATAACCTCAGCATTTTCTGGGGTTTAATTTTGAATCATTAGTAAATGCCCGTATAAAATATCCTTCAATAGAAGGAGCTATATGCACTTTCTACTTTGTTATTAAGAGTTCTGTTATCTGTAAAGTACAAACCTTGATGTTTGAATCTTCTTGCTCGAAATTGACACTTGAAGAAGATACATCCCGTTTTTAATTCCAGGAGGAAGATTGATTTTGGTTTCACTTGAACTGAGATTTTTTAATTGATAAATAATGTTCCCTTTTAGATCAAGAACAACTATATCATAAAAGGCTAATTCATTATTTACCTCTATTGTTAAGCTGTTTTGAACAAGGGTAGGGCTTAGTTTAAATAAATAGTCATTGATTTCGTTGTCGAAGACAGACGTAATCAAATTGGAACTGTGGTTATTGTCAACACCAATATTCGGAGCTTGGTTTTCAATGTCTATCCAATTACCAAAGGCGTCTTCTTCTGGATAAGCTGAAATACTCGAAAATATTCCTTGTCCCGCCATAGGGAAAGCTGGTTGATAAAAAGACTTTCCTGCATCTACCATAGAACTTCCCGAATAAACTTTAAACCCTTCCATTTCCAAAGAACCCGCATCGTGGAAGCCTGGCCATGTATCAACAATTTTATTGTTGTCTCTGTTTTGAAAGTTGGTACTTATGTTTCCTTTAAAATAGTTGTTAGAAACCCTCAAACTTCCATTTGAAATATCTATTACTGGACCTTCGCTTCCAATGCTGGCTCCCCCAGTAGTCATGAAGGCATTGTTGTAGATATAGGTATTCCTTGCATAAATCTCAATATTTGGACTATAGTTTTCTGTGTAGTAAATAGTATTATTATAGATATAACTGTTATTTGATCTAATAGGACTATTCCCACTTCCTACAAAGCCGGAAATCCAAATAGTATTTCCATGATTATTTCTGTACCCGTCATTTACACTGACATTAAATCGATAGACACAACGGTTGTTAGATCCTAAAATCTCGCAAAATCCCCCCTCGCTGTTCTGGCTGTAGTTGTATTGATAGATGACGTCTTCATTCCCAAAATCGATGTGCATTCCATAAGAGTCTCCGTTTCCTTTTACATCATAGGATTTATTATACTGAGCAATCACATGCTTACATCTAAAGGTCCACATCCCGCTACCTCGACCTGCTAGCCTGGTTTCAGTACCATTACTATAGCCTGTCTGATCAAAGTCATTATACTCTACCAATGCATTGTACATTTTACCGAGAATAACTCCGGAGCCACCTGTTTGAAAGAATGTATTGTTTTTAATCACAAAGTTCATGTTTCGATTAATGGTCCAATCAGAGTTGTTAAAATCTCCTGAGTGTGTTGCCCAAATACCTGCTTTTCCTATATGACTGAAATAACAATTCTCAATAAGTACATCTGCAAACCGCACTTCGGTAATCATATTATCTTCAGTATCCTCCTCATTTGCGTCGGAATCAAAACGTAAGCCTGTTACTTTTATAGCATCAAAATCTTCAGGCAATCCAACGCTGTAAACATCTGTGATTTTAAGATGATGAAAAGTTAACCCACGGGAAATTCCACCCCATTTATTGGCTTGACAATAAATACCAAAGCTTTTTTTGTCATTCCAGCCATATCGAGTATCGTTTTTCCGGTCGTTTTTTATCCATAAATGTGAAATTTTGATGTAACTCGCATTAACAAGATTTACGGCACTCAAATAATCCCCTCCAGAAATAATTCCAGAACCGGAAAGTATAGGTAATTCTCCAGGTCCGTAATAAGAAATAGCTATGGGATTGTTTTCAATTCCTGATCTTTTAACTTTGAGTTCGCCTTTGAAGGTGTCTCCAGAACGAAAAAGTAAACGATCCCTGGGGTTTAAAAAGCCACCATTACCATCTGTTTCAAATGCTTCGCTAGCTTTTGCTAAGGTCTTCCATGGTTTCGAGTATGTACCTACATCAGAATCATTACCATTTGTAGCAAAGTAATAAACGTTAAAATTTTCAGTTACTCTAATCTTGTCCATCAAAATATTTTCGTGAGTGGCCTTTAAAGTAATGGTATTCGTTCCAGCCACCAGATTTACCTTAAACAAAGTTGATCGAGCTTTATCTTCGTAGGCCCAATTCGATTTATAAAGTGTTTTGGTACTTGCTAATCCACCATTTATTGAAACATCAACCGATTGATTTGTTCCTCCATTGAAATGAAAGACTTCCACTTTATAAACTCCATTAGCCGGAATACCTTCTATCACAAAAGTGATCGTTCCTTCAATGGATGAATTATTTTTCAATTTAACAAAAGTACCATTTGAGGCGTTTTCACTATTTTCTATTGTATAGCTATCTGAAAGTGTTGCTTCTTCAGCTTCTAAATTTACAATTATTGAACCAAGCAAAACTGAGGGCATGAACCAGACAAGAAGGAGCAATAAAATTTTATTAAGTAGATTTATTTTCATGGAAGATAAGTTACTATGTTAAGTCGCTTCACATTTAATTTGGAGCTAAAGTCTATGTAAATGCAATCTTTTGCATTTACATATTGGACTATAAATTTAGTTCTATTTTTTATTACTTTATCAATCTTTGACCATCCTCAATCAAAAAGTTCGAGCTTTTACATGTTTGGTCCACAAATACATTAAGTCGCTGATTTTCCGTGACTTTTTTGTTTTTCTGATTTTTGAAACAAAATGTAAGTTTTTGATAATCAACCTTAAGTGGTTTGATGTCCACTTGGGTCTAAAATTTATTCATGGAGTATAACAAAGTACCGGTCATTTAGTTTCTTTATTGTTTTTTGTACTTTGTGTTTCTTTTATCTCCTAGCTTTTCAATTAATTTTAATTTGACGGCGCTGGCTAAATCTCTACTTGCCGTGGGGCTGGAGATGGATTTGAAGTACTTTAAATAATCTGATCTTGTAAACTCAGTATTGATTTGTTGGATTAATATTTGAATTCGATCTTTAGCTTTTAAAGTGATTTCTTTTTGATTAAGATATGGTTCTAAAGCTTCGTTTAGGACGTTAAGCATGAAATGAATAAATGCCTTACTAGAAAAAGTAATTGTTTTTGCTAAAGCGTACAATTGCGATACTATTTCAGGTAATTTCAATTTGACAGCAATGCAAGAAATGGGGGTCATGGTTAATAGCTTTGATATAGAACCATACGTTCTTCAATCATATGGAATGCCCTATTATCCAAGTTTAATAGAAGGATTTGGTTCCAGTTAGTGAATATTGATTTATCAATCCAAAAATATAGTCCTCCACGTTGTTTAAGGCTATAGTTACTGCTATTGGTGATTTTATGTTTGTAGGCTCTCATGCTACAAAATTGGTAACTTTATTCTATGGAGTTATCCATGCAATAAGACCCAAAAATGACAGCTACAAGAGATATCAATGATTTGATTGAAAAAGATATTTTAATGAAAAATAAATCGGGGAAAAAAAGCACTTCCTACTTATTAAATTTAGGATTGTAGTCTGCTTTCAATTATTTTCTTAATCTTTTTTGCATCTCCTACAGAGAAATCTTCAACTTTTAATTGCTGATTACCTGTGCTATAAATTAATATATCTGAATCAATCAATTTCCTGTCAATTTCTATGGAAGATATTCTTGAAAAAGGAATTGATGATTCATCAACGCCAATTAGGTACTTGTTTCTTTTCTTATAAATAACCTCATTATCAGTAATAACTAGCCTATCTGGAGTTAATATGTTCCCTCCCAATAAGATGTTAGAAGAAAATTCAAATGTCTCCAGTTTTTCCTTAAAGTCAGTTTTGATAGTGTTTTTAGTACTTTTTTGACCACAAGAAGAACAAAAATTATCACTCTCTTTTAATTTATTTCCACAAGAAGAACAAAACATAATCTAGACTTTTAAAAGTTAAATAGAAGACTCATTTAAAGTTAGTGAAAAGCAGGTCTTGTTGCATGGATAGATTTCGCCGTTTAAAGTTATTAATTTTCTGTGATGAGAATCTACAATCAAAAAATAACAATAGCAGCTCTAAACTGAATTTTTTACTTAAAGTTAGAGAGAAAAGTTAAGAATAAGATCTGCAATTCGAGCATAAACCATACCCTTAAGAGTTAGGTTATAGTTAAGATTAATATCATTTCTAATGTGGGCACTTAGTTTCATATGCCTCAAAGTATTTTCTTCCTAACTATATATGTTTGCCGGAAGAATATGAACTTTCAAAAAAACATGTTGCAACAATTTTTATAGGTTCATTCCCACTATTTATAAGCTAAGTAGGTTTAGGATTCTCTGTATCAATAATCATTGGGTTGTCATTTTGGATTTGTTAAAAAAAGTAGGACAGTTTTTTGAAGACCTGTTTTGTTGTAAATTATTCTTCCTTGATATGTCTTTAAAGAGCTCAATATCTTGATTTAAATGGTTCGAGGTTGTCCAAATTTCACCTAGAATACATTAAGTCACTGATTTTCAGCTATTTTTTTGGTTTCTGAAGTTTCAATTAAAATATAAGTCGTTGATAATACAATTTAAGTGGTTCGATTTACACTTGGTTGTTAAGAGGGCTAAAATTTAGTGGGGCGTTAATTGATATAAGAACAAAAGCGATTTGAGTTAATACCCAAATCGCTTAGTATTAGAGTATCTAATTTTTATTTTAATTCTTTCAATAAAGTTTTGGCTGCTAACTTGCCAAGTTCATTTGATGCCAAAGGACTTGCCCCAGTTATTAGTTTCCTGTCTACACAAACTGTTTCGTCAGATTCTGTATTAACAATGTTAGCACCTAATTCTTTTAAGCGTTCACTTACGCCGTTTTTCATATGTCCTGGTAAATAACCAACCATTGGTGTCATTTCATCAACGGCGTCAGGAAATACAGCCATTTTGTATCCGTCGTATAGAAATTTGTTCTTATCAAGGGTGGTTGATAACAAAGAGCCTGGCCCGTGACAAAGAGTAATTGTAAATAAATCGTTGTTGTGTGCCCAATTTAATGACTTTGCAACATTTCTATCTTCTGGGATACCAATCATAGCACCATGTCCTCCTGGGACGAAAACGGCCGCGTAAGAATCAGCTTTAGAAAATGAATTGGCAATGAAATCTTTTAGCTTTTTAGGATGTTCAAAATTAGCTTTGTACTCCTTGTAAATTGCTTTCACGTTTTCATCTTCATTTGGGAAAGCCCACATTTCAAAAGCAACTGGTTTTCCTGTAGGAGTGACTATTTCAAATTTAAATCCTGCATTTTTCAGATGTAGCATTGGAACAAGCGCTTCAATAGGATGGTTACCTGTAGAAAATAATTTTCCATTCTTCATTTCTAAGTTTTTTTCTTCAGTGAAAATCACTAAAATCTTAGATTTTTCTCCCTCATATTTTGTGTACTCGATGTATTCAAAATCTGTTTTAGAAACAGTCCCTAGTGACAATGCTAAATTTGATGGACTGTAGGAACCGTCATTTTCTAATGTGGGCTTTGCCAAAAAGTAAATTACTACAAAGGCTACCACAATGACACTTGCTAATCCAATTAATATTTTTTTTATCATGATTATATTTTTCAGTTTTTGAGAGGATATTGCTTAACTAATTTTAATTACAATTTTTCCTTTTGCCCTACCAGTTGCAAGATGTTCGAAGGCCTGAATAGCGTCAGGAAATGGATAAATTTTATCTACGATTGGTTTTATTTTATCGTCTTCAATTAGTGATTTAATATCATTTAAATGTGCTCCGTTGGGGTGCATAAAAATAAATTTGTAAGTTGCATTTTTCTCCTTACTCGCGTTCGCTATTTCTTCTGGTAATTTGTAATCAGGTATTCCGAACATTTTAGCACTTTCCTCATCTAAAGCACCCACTACACTAACTACTATTCCACCTTTTTTGACTACTTCGAAAGATTCAGCAGAGTAGTGCTTGCCAAGTGTGTCAAACACTATATCTGCATTTTTTACTATGTTTTTGTAATCTTCCGTTTTGTAATCAATAACTCTGTCAGCTCCCAGTTTTTTTACCCAGTCTACATTACTTGTACTTGTGGTAGTGTAAACATAAGCTCCTTTTGCTTTAGCATATTGAATAGCAAAACTTCCAACACCACCAGATCCAGCATGAATAAGTACTTTATCGTTTGCTTTGATGTTTGCGTATTCTAAAGACTGTAAAGCAGTTAATGCTGCTAATGGTAAACCTGCGGCTTCTTCAAAGGAAATGTTGCCTGGTTTTTTTGAAACCGCTTCACTTGTTACCGCAACGAAGTCTGCCAGTGTACCCATTTGTTCTTGAGGAACTCTTGAATACACTAAGTCACCAATTTCAAAATTACTGACGTTGCTACCTTTTTCTACCACAACTCCACTTACGTCATAAGCAGAGGTGCTTGGTAATGGTATTGGTAGCAGAGCTTGTAAGTTTCCAAGGATAATACTTTTGTCTATAGGGTTAATGGCTGCTGCTTTAACTGCTATAAGTACTTCGTTTACTTGTGCAGTTGGTTTGCTAACTTCGTTAAAGGCTAAGCTTTGTTTTAATTCACCGTATTTTACAATTTGTAACGCTTTCATATCTGTATAGATTTATCTGATTAATAACTTCTATATAAATGTAAGTAGGGAAATTTGAGAAAAATTTACCCTATGGTAAGAAAGCTATTTTTTTACTTTTTCTACCCTAATTCGACTCAAGCTTTGCTGGGTGATTCCCAAGTAGGAGGCAATGTGAAAATTTCGAGTGTGCTGTTCTATGTCGGGGTACTGCTGTAAAAAAAGGTCATATCTCTCCGGAGCACTTAATTGGAGTTGATTCAATATGCGTTTATGTAAACTAACCACGTGGCGTTCTAAATTGTGTCTTTGATAGGATTCAAATTCAGGAAAACGAGCGTGAATTCCATCCAGTTCTTTAGCGTTAAACTCTATTACGCTTGATTCGGTGAGGCATTCTACTGTTAGTGTTGCGAGTTCATCTGTATGAACTGCAATATAATCGCTGATCCACCAGTTTTTAATTGCAAAAAGTAACGTGTGTTCCTTTCCGTTTTTATCAACACAAAAAGACCTTAAGCAGCCATTGGTGACAAAGAATGTTTTTTTAACCGCTTGACCTTCACGAATCAATACTTCACCTTTAGAAAATTTTTTTTCTTCTGAGATAGAATAAATAAACTCTTCTGCTTCTGAAGTCAAATCTATACTGCTTTTTATTTTATTGATTAAGTCTTTCAATTCTTATTATTTTAACCAATTAAACTGTGTCTTTACGGTAACTGTTTTCTTTTCAATAAGAAGCAGACAATTTAATTATATGCTGTAAATTTAATCCTTATTTTTTTGGCTTATCGATAAATAGCCAAATATCATCTTCCAAAAAGTTCGATAATTGAGACCTCTGTCTCACACTAAAAAAGCCATCTTAAGATGGCTTTTTTAGTCAATATAGTCCAGACTATAAATAATCGTCTGATTTGGTTTAGCATACTTGCCTATTGGGCTAATTTATAAGTACAGGTTAAAAAATAATATTTTTTTCTTGAGGCGCGATAACAATAACATCAGCTGAATTAATACAATAAGAATGTAAGTCTAAATCAATTGTATAATCATGTATATTTAAAGATCTAGAGCTCTTTGTGTATTATATGTATAGATAAACTTGAGGGTAATACTTTATTCGTGGAGTTGATTTTTATTTGTGAGGAGAAAAATAGCTGATTAGAATACGACACTAAAACCCGTTTGTTGTTATTAAATCAAATAAAATATGCTCTGCCAAAGCAACCTTTTTAAAATTCATAGCGTCTTTAAGTCAACTTAGTTGTTTAACTAAAATGAAAACTACACTCTTAACGCTAATATTGCTAGTAAGTATTGTTTTCACTTCTTGTAAAAAAGAAACAGAAAATAAACTAGTAAAATATTACTCTACTCATAAAATTAGTTTATCTGAAAGTGAACTTTACGTATGCAAAACGGGGTTTAGCGGTGACGAAGAAGGCGGAATTGTAACCATACAAGGAAAAAACTACGTTCTTAGTGAAGTAATAAGAGATGACCTTTTTGAAATTGTGTATCAATACCAGCCTAAACCAGGCTTTGTTGGAAAAGATACTGTTCAAGTTGTGATCGAATCTGGCTGGAATGGTGTTAGTGGTTACGATAAAAATTATTACCACAATTTTTATTTTGAGATAGAATAAATGCTTTAAAAGGTAAAAGAGATAGAATTTAAAATTAATAGTCCATTTTTAGTAAAGTATTAATAAAAACAAAAAAGAGTGCGTATCCTATTAAAGGCAGGCAGCAGAACAATCTCATTTTTGAATAAAAAACTCTAATTATGAAGCACTTTTGTGAGCACTGCCTCGGTTTATTTTTAATATAATTTTAATTTGTATCTTTGCAAACGTCGAACTAAATAACCTCTAGTGGGTTTAATACTAAATTCAATGAAGAAAATATTACTAACTTCCGTAATGGCAATTTTGAGCGTTTTTAGCCTCAATGCTGCCAATCTAAACATTGCCAATTTAATTACATCATCTGATTGGAATACTATATTTCCAAATAGGGCCCAAGCTGGTCATGTTCAGGGAGCAACGGATGATTTTTACTCGTATGACAGATTTACTTCAGCTGTAGATAAAATTTCAGAATATTCGGTAACTTTCTCTTCAGGACCTGATAATCAAGGAACCTCTGTTGCTGTTACAAAGGCGGGTGGTTCATCATGGACATATATTATAACATCCTCTTCATGGGCTGGAGCTGATTATACAGTTGACTACTCAACGTTCTGTAATACAGGTAATGATTATAATGACAAAAGAGAACTATCAGCTTTTTTAGCAAATATTACAAAAGAAACAACTGGTGGTTGGGTTGATCCAGATCCATCAAAAGGAGCAAGTGAGCAACCAAATGGAAGCCATGGTTCATGGGGACTTCATTGGTTAAGAGAACTTGGTCCAGGAGGTAACGCAAGTGCAAAATCCTCAAACTGTTATACGACAGGCTCAACAATTGATTACCAACCTGCAGCAGGTAAATGTTACTACGGAAGAGGGCCTATTCAAATTTCATACTTTTATAATTACGGTAACTTTAGTGAATTCTTATACGACGATAAAAGTTTAGTTTCTAATCCTGATTTGTTAGAGCAAGATGGTGAATTAGCATTATTAAGTGCAATTTGGTTTTGGATGACTCCACAGTGTCCTAAACCTTCATGTCACCAAGTAATGCAAGAGATTTATGACGAGTCAGCTACTTCGTACTCTAGTGCAAAAATGAGTAAAAAAGGGTTTTTACACACTGTAAACATTATAAACGGTGATGTAGAGTGTCGTGGTGCAAATGCTAAACCGCTTTTAAGATCAAAGTTATATAAATACTACATGTCGCTAATAGGGTTTACATCAACTGAGATTTCAAGTGAAGACATGGGGGAGTATTCTACTTTATGTAATAGTGGAGGTACCATGGTAAAATACACTTCATGTGACTTTCAAAATGTTGTAGTAAATAACTGTTCTACTCCTGCATTGGGAGCTGACAAGGAACTTTCTGGAGGAACAGCATCTTTAGATGCTAGTGTTACTCTTAAAACTGATGAAACCATCGCATGGTTTAAAGATGGAAATATTATTAGTGGAGCAACAAGCACAACATATACAGTAACTTCAACTGGTACCTATAACGTTGTTGTAACAGGAGAAGACTGTACGAAAGAGGATCAAATTATTGTTTCAGCTGAAGTATTTATATGTTCAGAACCTGCATTGGGAAAGGATAAGGAACTAGTTTCTGGTACTACAACATTAGATGCTAACATTACTCTTGCAAGTGGTGAGACAATCGCTTGGTATAAAGACGATGTTTTAATTAGCGGTGCAACAAGCACAACACACACTGCAAATGAAGCAGGAGCATATGAGGCTGTTACTACAAGACCAGGATGTAATGGGGAAGATGTAATTATTATTTATAATGAAGGAGAAGGACCTACTTGTTCAAAGCCTGAATTAAGTGATACTGTAGAGTTAACTGGAAGTTCTGTTGTTTTAAACTCGAACATTACCACGCTTCAAGATGGTGAAACTATCGCTTGGTATAAAGATGGAAGTGCAACTCCTATACTGAATGCTTCAGGAACTACATATACAGCTACTTCTACAGGAACATATAAAGTTGTTTTAACCGGTTTAGATTGTACTGAGGAAGATGAGGTCGTAGTTGCCGTTATATGCTCTAAACCTAATCTAGGAGGTGATAAAGGTTTTGGTGATGGTTCAGTTCTTTTAGATGCTAATATCACACTAAAACCCGGAGAAACAATTTCATGGTACAAAGATGGTGGGAACCTATGGAATTCTGCTACTACGTATACAGCTACCGCACTTGGAATATACAAAGTTGTTGTTATTTCAGGACCAAATTGGGATCCAGCATGTACAGTAGAAGATGAAGTTGAGGTTGCTGAAACAACATGCTCTACACCTGGACTTGGAGAGGATATTAGTCTTTGTCAGGGAACATCTGTTACGTTAGATGCTAATGTAGTACTTGAACTAGGAGAATCTCTTAAATGGTATAAAGATGATGTTGAGATAAGCGGTATTACTACAAATACTTACACTGCAGATGCAGTTGGAACCTACAAGGCAGAGGTTACGATAGACAATTGCGTAAGATCGGACGAAATTGTTGTAGCTGATGGTGGTTCTCAACTTCTTGATGTTTCAGCATCTAACAATGGGGAATTTTGTTCCACTAGTGCTATTACTGAAGTTACTTTAACAGTTACAGGTGGTGAAGGTGAATACGTATTTTATGATGTACCTACAGAAGGAGAACCTTTAGCTACTGGTGCATCATTTGTTGTTGGTGGCGATCTTGTTGAAGATGGTGAATCAAAAACATTCTACGTTCAAGAGCCAAGTGGACCTCCAGTTACACTTGGAGGTAGTGAGTCGGTTAATGGTAGTGCTTGGGCCAATCAGTCAACAAATGGTAGTTGGAATAACTACAGAATCGTTGTTAACACACTTGAGAAAGTTACTCTTGAGTCTGTCGATATTGTTTTCTGGCAAAACCACGTTTCTCATACAATAGTTGTAACAGTTTACGAATTAGGTACTAATAATGCTGTCTTGACAAAAACTGTAGAATTAAACGGTGATGATCTTTCATATGTTTCTGGTTCTACACATCCTTTAAACAAAGTTCAATTAGACCTTGAATTCCCTGAAGGAAACTATGAGATATCATTTATTGGAAGTTCATTTACATTCAATGTAGCGCAGTCAGGTGTTGATTTCAGTGATCCAAAATTCACTTCCGAAGGAGTTGTAGAGATCAAGGGGGTTACACTACCTACTGGATGGGGTTATCCGGAAGTAAACGGAACACATCTAGGTGTTTACAATTGGGTTTTCAAATCTGGATCAGCTGGTGCGTGTGGAAGGGCTTCTGTAGAAGTTTCTGCTGATTGTGGTACTACTACCGATACTAAAGAGCTTCTTACAGATGTAATAGCTGTTTATCCAAACCCTGCTACAGATGTTTTGAATATTAACTTAGGGAATATTAATGCAGAAAACAGTTCTATTGAATTATATAGTTCTGTTGGACAATTGGTAATGTCTCATAATATTGGTTTAGAATCTGGAAACGTTATTCAGTTTGAAACAAGTGATATTGATGGAGGACTATATTTCGTTAAAGTTCTTTCTGAAGGAAAGAACTATACAACAGGTGTAGTTATTACAAAGTAAATATTTTAACATATCCATAAAAAAAGCCACTCAAAGAGTGGCTTTTTTTATGGATTAAGCTCAGAAGTAGTAGCGGGGTTTTATAGAAAAGTAATATCAATTATCTGACAATTGGTATCAAACTTAAAATAGAACATCAGGTAATGCTAAACTAAATTTGTTGGTTTATAGATTTTATCAAAACTTAATCTTTGATTTTAAATTTTTAAATCCTCGCTGAATTCAGCAGTTTTAATAAAATGACACCATTAACTTAAACAGATTGGAATATTTTTAACTAAAATCTTAACATGAAAAATTTATTACTTCCGATAACCTTTGCACTAAGTTTCCATTTTACGTATTCACAAAAAGTATACATTGAAAACGTAGCATCAAGAGTGGAAGTAAAAGTATATATAGAAACTGTTGCTTTTCGAGCTGATCTAATAGTTTACAGGGAAAATGTATCATCCCGTGCCTCGGGTAATAATGGCCTATGGTTTTATGAAAATGTAGTATCGAGGGCAGATAAAAAAGTGTTTTATGTAGATGTAGCTTCACGAGCAGACTTGAAAATATTTTTCACCGATGTAAAATCCAGAGCCGGATGGAGAAATAATAATAAAAAGCATCTTATGCTTTGATTTTTAGCAAAATATTTTAAGATTAACTGTTAACATAAAAATATTCCATTAGCCCCAATTTATTTAAGTATTTAATAATACCCTCTAAAAATTTTGGAATAAATTAATTAACATAAATTTATTGATTTATTGTAGCAGTGTTAATACACATTTTACCCAAATCGGTGAGGCTTCCTTGAAAGTCGTTTCCATCCACACGGCCTCTTATTCCCTTTATTTTAACTCGTTCGGTGAATTGGTGGAATTTCCAGTTAATATGCTTTACTTTTCTTTTATCAGAGTAAGAGGCAATCCATATTGGGTAGGATTTATCGATAACGCCTTTTAATTGATCCTCATAGAATTTTCTTCCACTGTAAATCATGGGTTTAACCCCGTATTTTGCTTCGGCAAGTTTTAGCCAGTTTAAAACACCTGCTTGAAGATTTTTCTTTCCCAGTTTACTGTGTTCTTCAACGTCAAGTATTGGTATGAAATCACCCTTTTTTAAAACAGTGTTATTAGAAAAGTTTGTAAACTGTTTTGTTGAATTTTCGTTGGGTCGGTAGTAGTGGTAAGCCCCTCTGATGTAGCCATATTTCTTAGCATTTTTCCAGTTTTTTTGGAAACGCGAGTCAACACCATCGTCTCCCATTGTAGAGCGAATAAAAATGTATTTTATCGGGTGATGTGATTTTTGCAACTTGTTCCAGTTAATTTTTCCCTGGTAGTGCGAAATATCAATTCCGAAAATATATTTTGAATGCCCAAAAAGATAACTTTCTCTATCATCAGCAGTCATGAAATTGACGAACAATGCAAGTAATCCCCCTATGAATATTCCAATAAAAAGGTTCTTTATTTTAAATTTCTTCCGCGCTTTCATTCAGTTTTTGGTTCTGTTAGTTCTTGAAATTAAAAATAGAAATTTGAAACAATAATGCATTGATAGGTTTATTATTCAAACAAACATCTTTATTATTCGTGTTTTAAATGGTGGCTGTTACTAAGTTTTTTAAAACCAGAGCGTCCCTAATTTTTTTCATAATATTTCAACCTATTTTGTCTTTAAGCCATAATACTTCAAAACTAAACGTTCCTAAAAAAAAGACAAATACATTCATGGCGAAAATAAAATTAACAAAAGGGTAATTATACTTTCTGCGGGAAAGAATTATTTAACAGGTGAAAATTTAGGTTTTACGGTGGATAAGACATTTGTTATTCTCAAAATAGGGAATTAAATAGATGTTGTCTAAGGTGGTATTTACAGGATTTTTTCTGCTTTTTTAAGATCATAATTAGGTGCATAAAAACTAGTTTTTGTGATTCCACTATTAAAAAGCATTTTATTAAAACGGATGTAAATTATAATTAAAAATAAGATGAGGGTATTATTTTATATTGTTTCTTTGACTCTTTAATTCTAACCAAAGGTGGAGCATCATTTTAAAATATTTGGCAATGGTTTATGGGTAAGGATTTACACATTGACGGATGCTGAGGTTAAGGAAATGAAAGTGCTTACTTCTAATTTAAATGTAAGCTTGGAACAAATTGTTTTTGATGATGATTTGATGGGGCAATTAGGTTTGACATCTTGGGCAGATTTAAAGGTGGATGTTTCGCTGATAATGACGACGGTCTGTGAGAGAAGTAAAATGGAGGTGAGTTGTAAGGGGAAACGATTGCTAAAATCTGGAACGCTTGATTTGATTAATCCTAATTATTTATTTCCTTTATATGAATTACAAGAAGATAGTTTTATAAAAAAATTGAATTCCAATACATTAGTTTTTGGAGAGGTGCTTACAGGGCAGATTTATCGCGGTAGGTTTGATTGTGAAAAATTTAACGTGAGCAAATTGAGCTTTTCGGTTTTACCATTTTTGAACGATTTGAATATCTCAAAGGTGTGTTACGACAATTTAGAATTGGTGTCTACTTCTGATCAATTTATTACCCGATCATTTTTTGCTTTTTTGAGTAAGTGAGATTAGAATTGTCAATTTTTTATTTTCAAAAGAAAAATAGTTAAATAAAATTGTTGGATAAATCAGGTGCTTTTAGGTTTTTAAATGATTTGTTAGCGGTTGATTGGATAAAAAACCTACAAAATGTAAGGTTGTGGTTAAGCGGTTTTGTTTAATTATTCTCCGGAAACTATTTTAGTTACTGTAAGCGAGAACAACAAAATCCATAATATCGTTCTGATCCAATTTAAGCGGACCAATTGTGCTAGAAATTTTTCACTAACATTACCTCGCGATATCTCATTGTGCATCGGCGCAAATTTAAATAAGGTTATTGCCCATAAGAACATAACAATAGCAGCATATAACAGTGTATTAAAAGCTTGATCTTCATATACTTGAAATAATGAAATACTCAGTTGTCCTAACATTAGAGGAATAACAATGACTGCAATTCTCTTGGTGTAAATATTGTGCCAGTGAATTAAACTTTTTAAAGGGTAATGAAGAAAGCTTGGATAAATAATAAGCTGTACCATTAGAATAAGCACAAGTAATCCTGAATCAAATAAAAGACGAAAAAATTCTAGCATAATACGAATGCTCTAAATTAGAATTAAGTTTATTTAAAAACGAAAAAACACAAGGTAATTAACGTTTTGTGTAGCTTTTCATGGAACCCTTCTATTTATTGCTTTAAGTATTTTGACTATTTGATTAGTGTAGCGCTTTGATACTTTATCCTAACGCCCCTTTAGGGTGATAGGATTTTATTACCGCGAAGCGGTTGGGCTTTTTTAACGAAAATATTTTTGTTCTCATAATTGCCGCCGTTTTAAGTCATCCAGATCGTGGCGCGGGATCTTTAAGCAATTTTTTAAAGTTTCGGCAGTCGTACTTTCTTCTGAATGACGGTTTTACTTGGTATTCCGTTTGTGTGGACAAACTTTAGATTCATATAAAGATTAGCTTACTTTAATTAAAGGCATACTCAAAATGAAATACAGCTCAACTAGGCAGTTGTATGGGTATATTAGGAGGTTGAATAGCTGTACATACAAAAGAAAAAACACCTTACGTTTTGCGTAAGGTGTTTTTTGTGCTTGAAAAATACTAGATGGTTTTTTTCAAAACCCCAGTAAAATGTATTTATTATCTTTCGTAATACATTACAATACTCGCTTTAGAAATTGTGTTAGCCCATAAATTGTAGCCTACAATTGCAGGATTTGTATTTTCATCTAGTCCTAATGTATCTGTTTTTAAGGCATGAACGGTGATGATATATTGATGAGGGCCATGTCCTTCTGGAGGGCAAGGACCACCGTATCCTTTTGTGCCATAATTATTAACACTTTGTATAGCGTTTTGTGGAGCTAATTTTAATTCCGGGTTACCTGCATTTTCTTCAATGCTGTTAACACTGTTATTAATATCAAATATTAGCCAGTGCCACCAACCACTTCCTGTAGGAGCATCTGGATCATAAACTGTAATGGCGAAACTTTTAGTTCCCTCGGGTGCATTCTCCCAGGATAGCTCAGGTGACTGATTTTCTCCATCACTTCCCCAATCGTTAAATATTTGTTTTTTGGTTGCCTGACCTCCGATTGTTTTACTTTTTAATGTAAATGTATTTTTGCTTTCCATATGTTATTATAATTTGAAGGGCTAAGATATGGGATTTGGGCTGCTTTACTTTATCTTAAAAGATCAAAAAGTATTGATAAAAGTCCAATTTGACTAAGCATGTTTTGAGGTGAGCCTTATTTGTATAAATGGTATTTAACGTTTGCTTATTTTATTTCCCGAAATGCTTTTTTGACGAGAGCATTTAAAACGAGTGATTTCAGTACTTCGTTTTTTTAAATGCTTTTGACTTACACCACTATTAACGCGTTTTCTCCATCGTTTAAAACTCGATTCTTTGAGATTACTGCGCATTATTTTTATCACCTCTTTTTCGAGCAAAGAAAATTGAAACTTAATCGCTTCAAATGGGGTTCTATCTTCCCAAGCCATCTCTATTATTCTGTCTAAGTCTTTTGGCGAAAATTGGTCTGATTTGGTCATTCTTTAGAAGTTTTCTTTAGTATTGCGCACTATACCCTTAAATTTAGTAATTAAATGTAGGTTAAATATACATATTGTTTAACTATTTTAGTACTTAGTTAAATCGATGTTGAACGTAAAGAAGGTGGCTTCTGTATAACTTGTGTTAAGATAAACCCCCGTTTGCTAATTAAGTTCAGAACAAATACTTTTTTGCATTGTATTTTAAAGATTGGGATCAACAAAATGATGCCGTCAGATACTCTTGAATTCTGTTTTTTTTGATTGCTATTTATGCTTAAATACAAAATATACAATAAATCTATCGATGCCCAGTGGGTTACATTTATCCATGGGGCTGGTGGGTCTTCAAAAGTATGGTTTAAACAAATTAAGGCTTTTACTGCTAATTATAATGTTTTGCTTATTGATTTGCGCGGTCACGGAGAATCTAAAGGAATGTTTGACACCGTAAAAAAATATTCTTTTAGCTGCATTAGTGAAGATGTAATTGAGGTACTTGATTTTTTGAAAATTAAAGAGTCACATTTTGTAGGTATTTCCTTAGGAACAATCATCATTAGAAACATTGCTGAAATTCAACCTAGTATAGTGAAGTCGATGATTATGGCTGGAGCGATATTAAAGTTTAATTTGATGAGTCAAATACTAATGCGTTTAGGTTACGTATTGCATAGGGTACTACCTCATATGACTATTTATAAATCATTTGCATTGATTATTCTCCCTAGGCGAAAGCATAAGTCGTCTAGAAATGTTTTTGTTAACGAAGCTAAAAAGTTGTTTCGGAAAGAATTTATCCGATGGTATAAATTAACAAGTGATGTTAATCCATTGCTGCGTTCTTTTAGGCGCAAAAAAATTAATAAGCCTTCTTTGTTTATAATGGGAGGAGAGGATTACATGTTTTTGTCAGCCGTTGAGTTATTTGTTCAAAGAAACTTTTTGGCTCAGCTTAATGTTATTCCTGATTGCGGGCATATTGTTAATGTTCAGGCTGCCGATCATTTTAACCGTATATCTCTTGGTTTTCTCAGTGAATTTTAATTCTATTTTTAGGTGATTTTCTTCATGAAATTATTTTTTAAATAGTGCTGTTACTCATAGCGTTAAAATGATATAATAATTAACTCAAAAAGCCTAGTAAAGGCCATGGATACTAAAAAAGAAAAGGTTGTAATTATTGGCTCCGGTGTTAGTGGATTGACAGCATCAAGAGTTTTGGAAGAAGCGGGTTTTTCTCCAGTTATTTTGGAAGCAGAATCCCGACTTGGAGGTCGGTTAAAATCTGATCATGTTGAAGGTTATGTATTAGATCACGGCTTTCAAGTGCTTTTAACCGAATATCCAGCAGTAAAAAAGTATTTGGACTTAGTAGCTCTTGATTTGATTTCTTTGCTTCCAGGAGCAGCTATTAAAACCAAAATGAAAACTTATTTATTTGGTGATCCACTAAGATCGTTTAGGTTTCTTTTGCCAGTTATTTTTTCTCCGTTGGGCACTTTAAAGGATAAATGGTTGATTTATCAATTGCAACGAGAGCTGAAGCAAGATTCATTGGATGTTATTTTTAGTAAAGAAGAATTTAGTACAATAGATTACCTCAAAAAAAAGGGTTTTAGTGTTGGTATAATTGAAAGTTTTTTTCGTCCTTTTTATGCTGGTATTTTCCTTGAACCAGAATTAAGAACATCTTCTAGGATGTTTGAATTTGTTTTTAAAATGTTTGCAGAAGGTAGTGCGGTAATACCCAAAAAAGGGATGGAAGCAATACCAAAACAAATGTTTAAAAAACTAAAGCATACTCAATTAAGGTTAAATAGTAGGGTGGTTGATATTGAGAATAATTTTGTTTTATTGGGCGATGGAGGCCGAATAGAGGCCGATAGAATCATCATTGCTTGTGAGACTCCCAAAAATATAAAAGGATTGGAAACTACACCCATCCATTGGAATTCATGTCAAAATTTTTATTTCGAAGTAGACAAAGAAGTTGTTGGTGGTCGTTTAATCGGATTGGTAAGGGACACGAATAGTTTAGTTAATAATATATTTTACCCAACCTCTATTTATGGTGAGGTAAAAAAAGGTAAACATTTGCTTTCTGTTACAGTTGTTAACGATAAAGGATTGTTGCAAGAAGAGTTGATTACAGCTATAACTAAAGAGCTGGAAATGTTATTCTTGTTTGATTATATTCGGTTGATTAAATCTTTTCATATTAAAAAAGCACTTCCAAAGATTGATGCTCTTGAGTATAAAGTGGGAAAGGATCAGGTTGCTATATCGGAGTCTATTTTTATAGCTGGTGACACGTGCTCTAACGCTTCTTTAAACGCTGCTATCCTATCAGGTGAGTTTGCTGCTGAGAACGTAATAAAAAGTTTTTAAAGACGCTTTTTATTTTAAAATTCAATCATCATAATAGGAATTTTATCATCCTATTTTAGTGGTTGATTATTTTTAAATAAAAATCAATTCTAAAAAACACCCAGTACTTCCTCCTCGTTTTGATTTACTAACGCTTCTTATTCAGCTATAAACTTTTGATTGCCTGCTTTTAGTGTGCTCTTTTTTATAAGTTTAGTTGTGGCTTTTGTTAAAATTATTTTGCGGCATTAATTTTTTATTAGCACGAATGCATTCAACGATG
This sequence comes from Flavobacteriales bacterium, assembly GCA_029251005.1. Classification (GTDB taxonomy): domain Bacteria; phylum Bacteroidota; class Bacteroidia; order Flavobacteriales_C. The sequence continues at coordinate 20,726 of JAQXEE010000129.1, forward strand.
TGGCAATTATTAACCAAACAAAATAGGGTGCTATTAATAAAGATTTGAGCTTTAATTGTGTCCAGTTGGCGTAAAAAAAGTATCCAATTAAAATGGTTAAAGCGGAAATAATCACAAGTCCCGCAGCAACATTATGGAATTGAAAAAACACAGGATTCCAGCCTGTGTTTAATATCCATTGGATCAAAAATAATGTTACCAGCAGAGCCTTGTTTTTAGAAGTGGGCCACAAGTAAGACATGTATATACTAAAGCAAATCATAATGCTTGTCCAGGCGAACCCAAAAACCCAACCTGGAGGCGTCCAAGGAGCTTTAGATAACTCTTCGTACCATATTGACGGAACTCCTTTACTTGTAAAGAAGCTTCCGATGGCAAGTGCCAAAAAATTAATTAAGAGAAATATTATTATTCTGTAATTCATTCTAACTAGTTTATACTTTTTACAATCAAATATGGTGATGAGAATCAGTTCTCTCAAATTACTTAAACAAAAGTGATTTGTTATTTTTTACAAAACTTAGCCCGCAGTCCATTGGATAGTTTAATTGTGTAGAATCCTGGAGAAAGTTTGTCAATCTTAATTTCATTTTGGGCTAAAATTGAGTGTTGAACGGTTGATCCAAGAGCGTTTGTTATTATATATTTCATCTTGTTTGTTGATTCTGTTAAATTTAAACGAAGAACACTAGATGCTGGATTTGGATATAGCTCAATAGTTGTTTTAAGTTCTTTAATTTCACTACCGTTTAAAGATATTGCGTCTTGATACACTCTTACATAATCAACATACATTTTTGCAGGAAAAGCTGTGTCATCAATGCTGAATCCGGGCCAATTCCCTCCGATTGCCATATTTAATAAGATGAAAAAATTATTATGAAATTCAGATGTACCGTTAATTCCGTTTTCAATGTTTACAATATGATATTGGATGCCATCAATAAGCCATTTTATAAATTTATTGTCCCACTCTACCGTATATGTATGATATTCATTGCTGTTAATCGAAATTCCTGTGCCGTAATTTGCGTATTGTAAGTTGTGATCTTGCCAATGAATAGTTCCGTGTACATCGCTGCTTGTATTTACATGCTCCATAATATCAATTTCTCCACAAGCAGGCCAACCAACCGAAGTTATGTTTTCGCCTAGCATCCAAAAGGCTGGCCATGAGCCATTAAAAGAAGGGAGTGAAATACTCGCTTCAATTTTTCCATAAGTCCATGATTTTAAACCTTGAGTTTTCAGTCTAGCCGAAGTGTAGGATGCGTCACCAAAACTTTCTTTTTTTGCTGTAATCACTAGTTTACCATTTTCAATAGTAGCATTTTCTTGGCGGTAGTATTGAAGTTCATTATTTCCCCATCCATCACTTCCTCTTCCTGTCTCGAAAGTCCAGTTGGCGTCAATATGAGTAGTGAATTCATCCGACCATACTAACTGCCAGTTTTGGGCGTTAATCGTACTTGCAATTAAAATAAAAAGGTAGAGAGTGATTGTTTTAAGGTGCGCCATTTTATTCCAGGATTAAAAGTTGTTTTTGATTTAAAATTAAAGTAAATACGGAGTTTAGTGCGGGAAAGTTAGCTAAATAATTGAATTTAAAAACCCCAAATCAACTTTTCAGGAAGAGATACAGTTTTTTTCAGAATAATTACCAAAATACATCCCATTTCCCTTGTTACAATTAAAACATACTACTCGGAAGCATACGTGGAATTGTGATTAAAACGGTTAAAAAAAAGACCTGATGTAACCAGTCTATTTTTTAATTCCCAACTACCAAACGAAATAAGGTGTAACTCACTTAATTACCTACCTTTGTCAAGTGCCAATTGTTAAATTCTCTACATATAAACCCTCTTTTTTATTTTTAAATAGGCATGTCAATACGATTGTTCCTGCTCTTTTTAGGCGAACGATATTGGACTATAAAAGGGAACGCATTGAAACGCCCGACCAAGATTTTTTAGATCTTGATTTTTCTAGTATAGGAAGCTCTACAGTTGTTGTAATCCTGCACGGATTGGAAGGGAGTGCAACAAATCCTGGTTTAAAAGGCATGGCAAAAGCCATTAACAATAAAGGATGGGATGCCGTTGGATTTAACCAAAGAGGCTGTAGTGGGAAAGAAAACCGACTAGTAACCTCTTATCATTTTGGGAAATCCGATGACCTAAATATTGTAATTAACTACATCAATAACACATACAATTACCAAAATATATTATTAGTAGGTTTCAGTTTAGGAGGGAATGTTGTGTTAAAATATATGGGAGAACCTCAATGGACTAAAAAAAACATTACCGCCGCTGTTGCGTTATCGGTTCCTTGTGCAATAAGAGATTCGGTATATCAAGTAGGAAAGTGGTACAACAAGGTTTACATGCTTAACTTTTTAAAAACCTTAAAACAAAAAGTATTGGATAAATGTTTGGAACATCCGTATATGAATATTGATAAAAAACAGGTCATCACTGCTAAAAACTTTGAAGATTTCGACAATGCCTATACTGCACCTATTCATGGTTTTAAGGATGCCAACGATTATTGGGATCAATCCAGCTCCAAACAATTTTTGCCAGCTATAATTGTACCCACTTTACTAATTAATGCTCAAGACGACCCGTTTTTAACTGCTTCTTGCTTTCCATATAAAGAAGCAGAGGAAAGTGATTTTTTTCATTTAGAAACGCCAAAAAAAGGTGGACATGTTGGGTTTGTTTCAGCTACTGGTATTTATTGGCATGAGAGAAGAATAATAGCATTTCTTGCAGAACAATTGACTAATGTAAAGTTAAGTTAATAGGTATTTTAGAAATATAGATCGGGACTTTTAGTTGTAAGCAATTACCGCATTAAATGAGTAAATCCATTGGTTGCTTTTTCTTCACCATGGATAGTTTTATACTTAAGTATCCAGTAATAAACCCCCGCAGGACAATCTTTTCCGTTTACTTGAGACTTACCATCCCAAATTGGTAAAATGTTTTCGCTTGCATACATTACTTTTCCCCATCTATTGTACACTATGTAATTAACCTCAGTTGTATACGTTAATAATTTATTAGGGTTTTCAATTGGTGTAAGGCTTTCATTCGTTCCATCGCCATTTGGAGTAAAAATATTAGGTAAAATTATTTCCACTTCTTCACAAGATTGGTTAACAGTTAATGAATCTTGAACACTACATGAAAATTCATTTGTTTTTGTTGCAATAAATTGTCCAGTTTGACCTACCGTAATACTTTCTCCAGTTTCATTTGTACTCCAAGAAACATCTAATCCTTCTGGGTTGGTAACCGTTAAGACTGTAGTTTCTCCAATTAAATCACAAATTGAATCGTCAGCTTGAGTGATGTTAATAGGATTGGGGTTTAAACGTACAATAATATCAATAACATCCGTGCCAGAACAACCATTGTTATCAATTGCAACAACACTTACTGTTGCTGCCTCATTAATCGTGTAAGTATCAGAGGTGTCTGTATTATTCCAAACTTCAAGGACATAATCACCAGCATCTAAAGTAAGTGAATTACCTTCACAAAGATACGAATCGCTACCCAAGTCAATAATTGGTTTAGCGTTTATCGATACCTCAACACTATCACTATCCAAACAATTGTGAATGTTCGAAACAATTACTTTATAGATTCCCACTTGATTAACAGTAATAGATCGTTCATTTTCGTTCGTACTCCAAGCCCACGAAGTAAAATCGCCAGCATCAATTATAACACTTTCATCTTCACAAAATGAAACATTTTCTGGTAATTCTACAACTGGATTTGGGTGGTTTCCGAAAGTGATCTCGGCTGTATCAGTACATCCAAATGAGTTGGTACTTACTATATAATAAGTCCCTGGTATTGTGTTTTCAGGTGTATTATATGGGGTTGTTGCGGTGGAGTTTGTGTAATATTCGTTAGTACCCATATTAAGAGAACCAGACGTCCATGTTGGATCAGTTATATCAACAATATTGGGTAAACATGCAGTTGGTGGATTAGTAATCATTAGTGAAACAGAATCTGTTGCAGTTGAGCATGCGTCGTTTACATTAATATCAGTTGCTGTATTGTCGGTAGGAGCAGTCTCAAAATCTAAGGTAATCGTAACAGTGTTCACTAAGTCACCAGTGAGTGAGATAGGCACTTCTACGCTAACTAAATAAACAACACTATCGTTTAAAGGAATATCGATGGTGTCCTGTAGCGCACCATTCATAACGCCAATTGCTTGAGTGGTTGCTGAACCATAGGCTGTAGCAGTCCAACTAATGTGTTCGCTAGAGATTCCTGCAGGAAGTGGATCCGAAACAATGGCGTCATGAATAAATATATCTCCGTTGTTTTTTGCAACAATTGTATAAACAGTTGTTAATCCAGGAATGTAACCCCCATTATTATCCGTTTTGGTTACACCACCATCTCTATTACAAGCGTTTTGGTTAGGATCTAAACTAATACCTGTTCCTTGGCCTGTACTGTTCGCAATTATAGCAATACCATTTGCATCAACATTGCCAGTTAATACGCCATCGTTTGTAATATCATTACTTCCATAGGTGCCATCTCCTTCAATTGCGTCAGGGCAACCATCGTTATCAGAATCCGTGTCTTGGTAATCCGCAATGCCATCATCATCAGAGTCACAATAGTATTGTAAAACATTTATGTCATCTAATGCCAAATCATTTCCAGCACCACCACTAGCGTTGTTAGAGAGTACAATTTGAACTTTCGTATTGCTACCTGGATTAAGTGAGAGAGAGTAATCGTTCCACATATTATTTCGTGGGATATTACCCGTATTAATAGCCGAGCCAATTTGAACGCCATCAAGCGTTTCCAATTTAAATTTTACGTTTGGCCTAATTCCGCTCCCCGACATAATTAAATCCAATAACCATAAGTTAACAGTAATGTTTAGATTAGGTTCAATATCTATCGTTCTTCTATAAAATTCTTCGTTAGGATTAATTGATGCATTTACTACCATCATTCTACCATTTACATTTCCAGTGTGATCACCTTGATCTGTCCAGCTAGGGAAATTAGACGCATCTGGTCGTGCATGTTGGACAATCGCATACTCGCCATCGTTCACCATTAAAGGAATTGCTCCAGTCCAGCATCCTGAGCCTGTTCCATCTTCATAACAATAATTGGTATATGGAGTAGAGGTTTTCTCCCCAGCACCAAAATCTTCAAAGAAAATAGAGTTACTATCTGAAACACACGTATTCATTTCATCAACATCTAAAATTCCGTCGTTATCATCATCTAAATCAACATCATCCATAATTCCATCGCCGTCATTGTCAATCAAACTAGTACCATTTCCAGCTACGCCAAAGGTGTATGGATTTTCGTTCGCATCATTGTTTGGAATAGAAATTGTCGCCAAATGATTGCCTGTAGATTTAGGGTTGTAAATGACTTTAAAGGTCGTACTTCCTCCAGGAGGAATAATGGTTAATGTAGGTTGTATTATTTCGAATTGATCATTTGAACTTGTAATACTTCCATTGATTTGAAGATTACTAGTCCCATCGTTTACAATGGTGTATTCTTTTGTAATGGTTTGAGTTGTGATTCCAGCTTCTCCGAAATCAGTATCGTCAGCTATCGAAGGTGAGGAATCTTCATGCGTGATTTCAAGACTATTCCCAAGTAGAGTAATTTCAGTTTGAGCTTTTAGGTTGCCCATTGCAAAAAAAGAAAAAAATACAATAAAAAGAAACTTTCTCAAAAACATTTTTAAAACTTAAAATGCCAATTTATGGCCTAATCAACGTACAATTTACACAAAAGAATGGCAATTATTTATTTTTTCAGAGGTAATTTTTTTTTCAGTAAAAAAACCTAACTAGTTTTCTTTGCTTGACTTTATTTTTTTCAACAAGTTTTTAATTTAAACGCAACACGGTTGCGTTTAAATTAAAAACTTTACATTTGCAACATAATTGCATTTGTTCAAGGTTAATTTGTTGGGTAACTTAAGATGATAATTAGATTAAAATTTATACTTGGTATTTTGTCATTACTTACTGTTTCGGTATCAACTGCCCAAATAGATTCCTGTAATTTTTCTGTTAGTGGGAAAATTTTGGATGTTGAAACCAAAAAACCAATCCCTTTTGTATCTGTATTTATTCGGGGGACAGAAGAGGGGACAATAGCAAGTGAGAATGGAGAATTCTTGATTGATGGATTATGCTCCAAAACCAATACTTTAATAATTTCATGTTATGGTTATTGCGACTCAATATGTGAGCACAGTCATCAACATGGTAAAGTTCCTCATATTTACCTTACTCAAAATGTAGTAAACCTTGATAAAATAATTATTAAAGCAGAGGTAAATAAAAAAGAAGGAACCGAATCAATTTCGCAAGTTACCATTGAAAAATCGGAATTAAAATCAAATCCAGTTCAAAGTCTCGCTTCAGCAATTTCTGATCAGCCCGGTGTATCTTTAATATCTCTTGGTTCTAATATTGAGCTGCCTGTAATACATGGGTTATATGGGAATAGAGTTTTAGTTTTAAATAATGGGTTAAAACATGGGTTTCAAAATTGGGGACAAGATCATGCTCCAGAAATTGATATTAGCGCTGCTAATAGAATAACCATTGTTAAAGGTGCTGCTGGAGTAAGATATGGTCCTGAAGCCCTAGGAGGAGCTGTTATTGTTGATCCCAATCCACTTTATTTATCTGAACCCTTTTTTGCTGAAATAGGATCTGGCTATCAAACTAACGGAAGAGGTTATAATTCAGCATTCGAAGTAGGAAAAGGGGGAGAGAAATGGAGTTACTTTTTTAACGGGAATTATAACAGAATTGGAGATCGCCAATCACCAAATTACAACCTTACTAACACAGGTAAGGAAGAGATTTCTGGAGGCTTTGGAACAAGATACCGAGGAAAAAAATGGGATTTTAAAGGATATTACAGTTTAGTAGACCAAGACTTGGCTATTTTAAGAGGGTCTTTTGCACACAGTGGTGATGCTATTGTGAGGGCTTTTAATGGCGAACAACCAGACTCTGCTTATATTTTACCCTTTTCATACGAGATCATGGAACCAAGTCAAAAAACGCAACATCATCTTGCTAAGGGAGAGCTTAAATGGTTTTATTCGGACCATGGAAATATTACTTATCGTGTGGGGCGACAAATTAATTACAGAAAAGCATTTGATGTAAGACGAAATTCGAATCTGCCAATTGTTGATTTGACATTATCTACTGTAGACCATCAAATAGAATGGAAACATCCTGATTGGTATAAGCTTAATGGAACTTTAGGCTTGCAATATTTTTATCAGGATAATGATAATATTCCAGGAACTCAAACAACTCCTTTTATACCCAATTACAATACGAGTAGATACAGCGCATTTGTTGTTGAAAGTAAAAGAATAGGTGAAGATATACTTGAGGCAGGTACTCGAATAGACTTTGAAGCCAATAATGTTAGGGGACGAGAAGCCAACCAAGATATTTTTAGAGATGAATATTCATTTACAAATCTTACATCTACTGTTGGTTATGTTAAAAATTTCGCCAAAATTAACACGTTTAGAACGAACCTTGGGACTGCTTGGCGAACACCAAACATGGCAGAGTTGTTTAGTTTTGGTCAGCACGGTTTTAGGACCTCTTACGGCCTTCTAAGATATTATTATACCGATCAACAAAAGTTAAAAACCGATAAAGTAAGTTCAATTACGGATACAGATGTCCAGCCTGAAAAAGGATTTAAATTCACGAATGAATTAAAAATCAATAAAACCTATTCAACTCATACTGTTACAATTTATTCAAACTACATTCAAAATTTTATTTATCTAAGACCATTTGCTGTTGTAGGCTCTTTTAGAGGTCCGCAGCCAGTTTTTATATATGATCAAGCGGATGCTTTTTTTGCCGGTGGGGATTACAGTTGGAAGGTTGATTTATCAAAAAACACAAAAGGAACTTTAGGCTTAAGTTATTTGTGGTCAAGGAATATTTCCCAAAACGATGCATTAATTAATCAACCACCTATTTCGATTAATTATAAGTTTGTTTGGCGCCAAAACAACTTTTGGAAATTTAAAAAATCAAGTTTTATTGTGAAGCCACTTTACCGTTTGAAGCAAATTCAAGCTCCGCGAACTGTTACTCCAGAGCAGTTAATAAGTGGGGAAGAGGTGATTTTATCCGATGCTGCAATTTTTGATTTTAAATCAGCTCCTGATGGATATTTTAGGTTGGATATGTCATGGCAATTTGAATTTAAGAAGTTACAAGGAAGCATTATGATAAATAATTTATTCAATACGCGTTACCGAGATTACTTAAATGAGATGAGATATTTTGCAGATGCTCCTGGAAGAAATCTCATTTTTAATCTTAATTATAAATTCAAAACCAAAACCAAAACCAAAACCAAAACCAAATAACAATTATTAAATTATGAAACCAATGAACAAATTTAAAAAGTATAGCATGGTTCCAATGCTAGCAGCTGCAGTTTTATTAACTGGATGTGAAAAAGAAGAAGAAGAAGTGCCAGAGGAAGAGCATGATCATGAAGTTATTACTAATGTGCATTTGATTTTTACAAACGTAGATGATCCATCAGATGTTGTAGAGGTTGAGGCAGAGGATCATGATGGCGAAGGAGTGGAGGAGCTTGAGATACTCGATACTATAAACTTAGATGCTTCAAAAACTTATGATCTTACGTTTGAAATTTTAAATGCGCATGACGATCATGACTATGATGACAATGATTGCGATGGTATCGATGATGAGGATGATCACGATGATGAGGCAGAAGACATAGGAGCAGAAATTGCTGATGAAGCTGACGAACACCAACTATTTTTTGGTTTCACAAACAATATTTTTACTAATCCAGAAGGAGATGGGAATATTGATGATGCATCGCATGATGTAGTTTATAATGATTTAGATAGTAAAGGAAACCCACTAGGTTTAAATACAAGTTGGACTACATCTGGAGCGTATGAAGGTGGTAAATTTAGAGTGATCTTAATGCACCAACCAGGTATTAAAACCGCTTCATCGAGTTCGAAAGATGGAGATGCAGATTTTGATTTAGAGTTCGTTATCAATATTAATAGTTTACCAATTGTTGCAATTGGAATATCTGCAGGACTTGAATAGAATTTAAATATTCTTCACACCCTTACATTTCGTGAGGGTGTTTTTTTTGATCTAGTAATAATGAATACATCTTCCAAAACGTTATTAAAAAACTACGGACTTAAGGTAACAGCAAATCGTTTAACTATTTTGGAAATGATGAAATCTGTTGGTCATGCAGTGTCGCAAAACGACCTAAAATTGATGCTTAATAATAGTTTAGATAAGGTGACTGTTTACAGAACTCTGAAGACATTTCAAAAAGCGGGTATAATTCATGAGATTTTAGATGGGAGTGTCCAAGTAAAATACGCTCTATGCGATATTTCAAAGTGTAATGCTGATGCCCATATTCACTTTAAATGTAATTTATGTGAAAAAACATTTTGTCTCAATTCAATTAAAATCCCAAACATTTCATTACCAAATGGCTTTATGGTTTCTAAACAGTTTGTAAGTTTTCAAGGAAAGTGTCAAGGCTGTAGTTAGGCTTAAATAACAGCATTTAAAGCTTTTAAAAGTGTACCCGGTTCACTTCCTGGTCCAACAGACAATAACATAGGGCCTGTTGTTGGTTGATTTCTGAATTTTCTAATATTAATTGTACCATCAGGAATACGTTCAAAGAATGTATAGTTTTCATTGTTCCCGATTTTTGTCACTCCTTTTACTCTTAAGATACTTTTTGGTAGCTTGTTGAGAATAGCCTTAATGCATTCTTCGTTTGGAAAATCAGGTAGTTCAATTGAGCATGATGCCCAGTGAGCTTTTAAATGATCCAATTTTTCGGGGGTGTTTTTTGATGGAACAAGTTTTGGGAGAAGATATATATTTAGTTCATCCAAACTGATTATTTCTACATAAGGATTTATAGATTTAACTGATGTTTTTACTTCTTCTATTCTTGCGTCAGTAGATCCTTCAAGGTGCGTTAATACAATAACTGAGGAAACTTGAATTTGGTTCGATTCCAATTCATTGTGTTCCCCTCTCCGTTGCCAGTTTTTTACATCAACTACCGAAATTTGAACAGGTGGCAAATATCTGTTTTCTAATCCAACACCTAAAAAGCCCATTAAAGAGCAAGCGTCAGATGTTCCGTTCGCCTCAATTAGTGTAATTCCGTTTTCTCGCAAAGGGATGCGGTTAACATAATCTCTTAATTCGGCTATACCACTGCAACAAATACAACTGCCATTTAGCGCCTGAATATGTTTTGGATCTATTTTTTCGGCTAATTGTTGAGCGTCTAAATGAGCATTTTCATAGTCGTTTAAGATAACATAAGGATTCCATTTTTCTGAAATAAAACTGTTCGTTAAGTGCCTTAACAATGTTGTTTTACCGGCTCCCAAAAATCCGACGATTGCTATTATTGGTTCCATTTTTTTAATTTTAAATAACATCCAAGTTAAACTTGGTTGTTATTTAAGTGTAGTTTCGAAACGAGGTTATATGCTATAAGGAAATGAAGAGTGGTGTAAATCAATTTTTACTAAACCATTAAACAGTTTGTAACCAAAAGTATATTCTACTTTAGCCTCGTTATCATTTAAATCGGTAAAAAAGTAATTACCCATAGCAATTGCTCTATCTCCATCTATAATAATACCCGCATTTTCAAATCGAACTTTAGTCCATGGATTAATTGCAAAACCTTTATCTTCTGCACATTTTCTATCCTCCCCTGCAATAAAGTATGAAATAGCCTCTGCTTTTGAAGGTCTAAATTGCTCAACCGCACATTTCGTAGGTTTAAACAAAACAGGACCTTTTTCAAAACCATACAATAAGTCTAGAAACTCACTTGCATACGATTCGCATTCAAGTCTTTTATTTCTTAGGGCTCCAATTTTCACTACACCTAATCCCCACTTTTCTTGAGCTGCCTTTACTTGTTCTTTTGTAATCATAATAGTTTTTGTTATTCACTTAGTTTTAAAAACTCATTTCTAATATTCTCATCTAAAAAATCGCCATCATATTCTATTGTGACAGTTGAGCTTGTTGTATCTTTTATTCCTCTTGTAGATACGCATAAATGCTCTGCATCAACCACTACGATAACACTTTTAGTTTTGAGCGATTTCTGTAACTCATTTAAAATTTGAATGGTTAATCTTTCTTGTACTTGAGGTCTTCTTCCGTAGTACTGAACAATCCTATTCATTTTTGATAAACCGATTACTTTTCCTGATGAAATATAACCAATATGAACTTTACCGCGCATCGGTAAAAAGTGGTGTTCACAGGCAGAATCAAATGAAATATTTTTTTCTACCAACATTTTACTGTATTGATATTTGTTATCAAAAGTTGATATAGAGGGCTTATTTTCAGGATTTAAACCACTAAAAAGTTCTTTAACATACATTTTCGCAACACGAAATGGAGTTCCTTTTAAACTATCGTCTTTTAAATTAAGTCCAAGTGTTTCCATTATTATCTTAAAATGCTCCTGAATAATAGCTATTTTTTCCTCGTCTGACTTATCAAAAGCATCCGAAACCATTGGAGTTTCTTTGCTTGTCATTACATGGTTGTCACCAATTATATCTTCTAAATCGCTCATTTTCTAGTAGTCTTGTTTGTGCGGGGGTATTGCTCTTTGAACGGGCCAGCTATCTTCTATTCCACTTTCCCAATTCACGTTAACAATTTCATTATCGGAGCTTAAACAATTGTTTAATTCCATTACTATTTTTTCCTTGTTTAAATCTTGACCAATAAATACTAATTCATTTTTTCGGTCCCCAAATTGTTTATCCCAATCTTTTTCAATTACTTCTTGATTGGACATAAAATCTGCATAATTCGATCTTTCTTTCATCGGCATGCTACTCCACCATACACCTGCGCTATCAGCTTTTAAAGAACCCCCAGCTTGCCCCCAATTCATTGCTTGATTAGGTCTTGAATCAAGCCAAAAAAGGCCTTTACTTCTTATAACATTGTGCGGGAAATCATTTTGAATATAGTTCCAAAACCGCTCTGAGTTGAACGGTTTCTTACTTCTAAAAGCAAAAGAACCAATTCCATACTCTTCTGTTTCTGGTGTGTGCTCAGGTTTATTTAATTCTTCAATCCAGCCTGCACTTTGCTCTGCTTCATCGTAATCAAATAATCCCGTGTTTATAACCGATTTTAAAGGTACTTTACTGTGCGAAGTTTTAATTATTTTGGCTCTAGAATTTAATTTTGTTATCATCGCCTCTAGTAAATCCAAGGTGTTTTTATCCACTAAATCGGATTTATTAATAATTACAACATCCGCAAACTCAATTTGATCGGTAAGTAAATTAACAATGGAGCGATCATCCTCTTCAATATCTGTAAGCTCACGGTCAACAAGTAATTCAGGTGATCCAAAATCGTTAAAAAAATTGAAGGCATCAACAACTGTTGCCATAGTATCGATAAAGCTAAATTTGCTTAAGTCAATACCGTTTTCTTCGTCTTGAAACGTAAAGGTTTGCGCAATTGGAATTGGTTCCGAAATCCCCGTACTCTCTATTATTAAATAGTCAAATCTTTTTTCTTGAGCTAAACGTTCAACTTCAACCATTAAATCTTCTCTAAGCGTGCAGCAAATGCAACCATTACTCATCTCAACTAATTTCTCCTCAGTACGTGAGAGTGCCCCTTGGTTTTCTACTAGTTGTGCATCAATGTTAATTTCACTCATGTCATTAACAATTACAGCTACTTTTAGGCCCTCTTTATTGTTAAGGATGTGATTAAGTAGAGATGTTTTACCAGCTCCTAGAAATCCACTAAGAACTGTAACAGGTAATTTATTTCGTTCCATATTTTAACTTTTCAAATTTCAACTTCTAATGTTAATTAACAACACTTTTCTTCACATTGACAAAATTTAAGGTTGTAGATGTGTAGCACAATCAAACTTATGGCAGGGATATAAATTGCTTTTTCAAATAAAGTGACTAGGTTTAAATATTCATTAAATATTACGAAAGAAATAGCCATCCATGTTAACCACATGAGTATTTTAATAATTTTATTTGTTGATTTTTTTGTGGAAGCTATAACGGCAAAAAAAGAGATGGTTAAAAAGAGAACATCAATTATTTTCCACCAAACAGGTGTTTCCTCACAACATGTTGTTGAACAAGTTTTTGCGATGAATAAAAAAGGTGTAGCCAAGCAATGCAATAAACATAAACTGCTTGCAAGCATACCTAGATAATCAGATTTATTTATTAAGATTTGATTTCTACCTTCTAAACGCAACATGGTTGCAAATGTAAGCAAAAATCATTTATTGCAATACCGTTGCGCTGAATGATTTTGTAAATTTGTAATGCTCGATAAGGTAAATTATCATTGATAAACTTATAGTAAACCAGTAGGTTTTTAGCTTTCTTTTAATCAGGCTATTTTTTTAGTAAATAAAAAAGAATTTGCTGAATTTCGTATTTATTCTTCCCTCGTTATCGTTCTGAAAAACTGTTGGGTTGGCTATTTTTACTTGTTTTGTGAGAAATCATTCTGTTTAAATCCAAAAGATTACAAATGCTTAAATTTGAGTATTATTACTTGGAAAATGATGAACACATTAAACGAATTAAAATCAGGGAAATTAATTGGTTCCAAAAGGTTAAAATTGGCTTGTGGTTTAACGGAGTTTCCCTCCGAAATTATTTCGTTGGCTAGTACATTGGAAATTTTGGATTTATCAGGAAACGAAATGAGTGCATTACCAGATAGTTTTGCTGAATTAAAGAAACTAAAAATCATTTTTTTCGCCAATAATAAGTTTACTGTTTTCCCTAAAATATTGGCGAAGTGTCCATCATTAACGATGATTGGTTTTAAGTCAAATCAAATTCATAATGTTCCCGAAAACGCATTTCCGCCTTTATTGCAGTGGCTAATATTAACGGATAATAAACTTAAGAATTTACCAAAAAGTATAGGTGAAAGTTATTTGCTTCAAAAGTGTGCTTTAGCAGGTAATTTGATTGAAAAGTTGCCTATTGATATGGCGAATTGTGTTAATTTGGAATTGCTTCGAATTTCGGCCAACCAACTTCATGAAATACCAAAATGGTTGTTTGAGTTACCTAAATTATCTTGGGTGGCTTTCGCTGGAAACCCAGGAGCGGATAAGCTTAAATTAAAAACTGATTTGGAGTTGTTTTCTTGGGATGATTTTGAACTTAAAGAATTGTTAGGAGAAGGTGCTTCAGGTTTAATTTCAAAAGCGAATTGGATTGCTCAAAAGAAGGAAGTAGCCATTAAGGTTTTTAAAGGAGCTGTAACTAGCGACGGATTACCAGAAGATGAGGTGTCGGTTTCTATCCATGCCGGTATACATGAAAATTTAGTGGAGGTTTTGGCTAAAATTAAAAATCATCCTGAAGGTAAAAGTGGTTTAATTATGGGATTAATCCCGTCGAGTTTTATCAATTTAGGAAATCCACCCAATTTTGAAACCTGCACAAGAGATGTATTTGATGAAGCAGCTACATTTACAGAGGAGCAGTTAATAAAATTGGTAAAGAGTATCGCTTCAGTTAGTGCTCAATTGCACCGTAAAGGAATTAATCATGGCGATTTGTATGCGCACAATATACTTGTAAACGAATTTTCGGATTGTTTACTTGGTGATTTTGGAGCGGCTACTTACTATAATACCAGCTCAGTTTTAGCCCACAATATTGAACGGGTAGAAGTGAGGGCTTTTGGATGTTTAGTAGAAGATTTATTGAGCCTTGTTGAGGAAAGTAGTGGACGTAATGTGCCATTTGAAAAGTGGCTAAAACTAATTAAAAAGTGCCGTGTTCCAACTGTTAAAACCAGATTAAGCTTTGCTGAAATTGTTTGCGAATTGGCAGGATTTTAAGTGTTTTCCTTTTAGGCATATTTAGTTATGCGATAACAACATAGAATTTCTTGAGTGTTGTTAATGCCTATTTTTTTAAGATAATTACCTTAAGTTTTTTGTGCCGAAATTCACTTTTAATTGTAAATGTAGTTGTCATTAGGGTTTAAAGCCATTCCATCATGGTTCCAGGTTAAAGCATTGCTAATAGTGGTAAGTGTAGGAGGTTGGTCTCCATAGTTCCATTCTTTTAAATCAGTTCCTCCACCTAGGTGAGAGAAAAACATACGTCCTGTAGAACAATCAAAAGCTGGGTCAGCTTTGCAAGATAGTTTACACTCATAAGCTAATCCATTTGTATTTTAATGCATTAAGTTGAGAAATATAAAGTTGTTGCTTGGTAAGCAGAGGGAAATCCTCAGAAACTTACAATTTCTGTGAGTCCAAATCCAATTAACCAAACTGCGAACATAGCATTTACAGCAACGGAAAGTGGAATATTTAGCTTAACGGTAACCACGCAAACCGGACAGGTAATGTAAACCGCCAATACAATGGGTGTTAAAGGAAATAATCATATTTCTTACAATGCAGCAATACTGTCCAGTGGTTCTTATTACTTTATTTTAGAAGATGAAAACGGCAACCGAACCCAGCAATTGGTGATTAAATAGTACTAAGCATAAAGAATTTAAAAAGCCATTGAACAGGACTGTTCAATGGCTTTTTTCGTTACTGCTTTTGTTGGTTTTGTATTAAGCAAACTCTTTTTTATATCTTTGCGAAGGTTTTGTAATGAAACATGAGAGTTAATTTTATCGTACGCTAGAATACGTATGTTGTTGTTTACGGGTTAAATCTAACACTTTTAGCTAATTTTTAGTCTTTGGAATTAATAAAAATAATGCTTTAAGTGTCATTTTTTAACATCAAAACAACGGCTTAAAAATATTTTTATGAAAAATTTGAATAACAATATATATAATATAGTATCATTTAAACGACTAAAGTTTTCAGG
>JAQXEE010000138.1 GCA_029251005.1 Flavobacteriales bacterium
TTTTGGATTTGCGATGAAAGCAACTAGTGTTGTGGTTGATGGAGAAAGAAGAGAAATATTTAAAGATCCGATAACAGACAATGGAGTAAAGAAAAGTGCAAAAGGGTTAATGAAAGTAAGTGAAGTAAATGGTGAATTTATTTTAGTTGATCAAGTAACAGAGGAAGAAGCCGAAGGTGGTGAATTGAAAGAAATCTATAAGGACGGGAAGTTTAATAATACCGTAAATTTGGAGGAAGTAAGAACTAGAGTTAACCAATTAGTTTAAGATTTAGCATTATGCAATACGAAGTAAAAGAATTTAGAGACGGTCAGGTAACAGCGAAAGTGTTACAGACAGGTGATTTAGAAGTGAAAGTTCGTGGAAACAGCTACACTGATCTTTTCAAAGCAGCTTCCATAAAAGAAGGGTGGGATAGTAATCCAAGAGCAAATAAGAATAGTTTTTCTTCATTAAATATCGCTTGTTTAATTGGTCAGCGTTCTGATAGAAGATTCGGAGAAAATGAATCTTTCGATTTAAAGGTAATTGCCAATTTCATAAATACGATGGGATTTGACGAAGTGAAAATTTTTCATCCACACAGCGATGTTTCGTTAGCATTAATTGACAATTCAGTGAGAATTTCTCACTCAGAATATGTAAAACAAGCATACCAAGCAGAAGGGCAACCAGTATTGGTTAGCCCTGATGCTGGAGCTTATAAGTCGACTAAAGTATTGGCAGATGAATTTGGAGCCGACTTAATTCCTTCAAATAAAGTAAGAGTTAACGGTGTTCCTTCAATTAGTTTTCAAGGAGATGTCCAAGGAAAAAACTGCTTGATAGTTGATGACCTTGCTGATGGAGGAAGAACCTTCAAACAATTAGCCCAGGCCCTAAAAAAACAAGGAGCGGAAAGAGTAACACTTTACGTTTCTCACGCTCAATTCAACTTTGGATTTGATGAATTGAAAGAAAGCTTGGATCACGTATACTGCACCAATAGCTACAAGGATATAGAGGATAATTTTGTGACTCAGTTTAAGGTTATTTAGTTGTCTAAATCAACAAGGCCGATCTGCTTTAAATACTCAAATGTATAGTCGTAAAAGTGGTTAGGTCTTGTTTGATCAATATCTGATCCTTCTGGAACAAAAATGACCATTCCTTGACGTGCTCTAGTCAAAAGTACTCGGTAAGTGTTCTTTAGGTACTCTTTATTAATATCTTGTTTAATATTTTGCCACTTGGTACCCTTGAAGTTCTGATAATTCCATTGACCTTCATTTAGATGGAAATTACCGCCCCAAGCAACACAGGTATAATCAATTTCTAAGCCTTGAATATCAAACTCAGTTGCAATTTCTTCCAAAAAGTAAGATGAGCGAACATCATCTTCTGCATTTAAAAACCAATTAGGTGCAGAGATTTCATTTTTAACGTCTATTCCAACTGCTTTGAGTCTTCGGGCTCCCGATGATGCTATGATTCCAGTCCTCTCAGTTCCTCTTTTCTGATTTCTAATCCAACTCTTAGCTGTTTCAAGATTTCTAGTTATTACAATTGGAAAATCATTCCTAATGTGAGAATATAAATCCTTTGCTTTTTCTGATTCCAGTTCAAGCAATGAATGTACAAATGCTGATAGCTTCTCTGATCTAAATGATCTAACAGAAACTGCTAAATGTAATTCAGTTTCTTTATTTCCATTTGCTGGTAACCATTCTCTTAACTCGTCCGATTTTAAGTAATTTTCGTTTGAAATAATTTGATCAGAAAAGTAAATATCCCAAGATTTAAATCGGTTCTTAAATGAATTGACCCATTCTTCAAGGCCTGCTTCACCAGTATTAATTTCTTGTCCTCCTCCAATTAAGCATATGACTGTACACCACTTTGAATGCCTGTTCATTACTTCAATTAAAAATTCTGGTTCGGACTTATCAAAGTTTTCGACGCCTTTTTTTCTTTTCATAAAGGATGAAACTTGTTTTTCATTCCATGCTCTTTGTGCTTCATCAAATACAACAACTTTTTCTGTTGGTTCAACAGTAAACTTCAAATATTCATCTCTAAAATGATGAATGTTTTGAATAAAAGCATTTGTCTGTCTTTTGGCATTCTCTTTTGTTACAGAGTCTCCTTCTGCCTTCGATGTTATGACTAAATCTCTTGCCAAACCCTCTCTGAGAACATCAACTAGAGGTCCATTACCTGATAAAAAAACAGAGTGTTCATCTTCATCGGCTTTCATCCTTTGGTTAGCAATATTTAAACCTGCGAGAGTTTTGCCTGCTCCTGGAACACCAGTCACAAAACATATGGATTTTCTTTGATTTTTTTTAGTTTCTTCAATTATTCTCGCAAGGCAATTTGATGTTTTACTTAAATTAATTGCACCAGAATCAGACCTAGAAATATCTTTTACGTTATGACCTTTGTAAAGAGCCTGTGCTGCTTCGACAATAGTAGGCGTTGGCTTATAAATTGAGTTTTCCCAAGCTATTGTATCAATATTTGGAGAATCTTCGATAATAAAATTTAATAAAACCGATTTCAAGTCATTAACGCCAACTTTAACAACCTCAGAAAAATTAAGTACAGCTTCTTTATCAAATTGCTCGGTCTTAGCATTAGTAGAAACTAAAATTGGAACTAACTTAACGTTATGGCTTCCTTCATGAAAGTTTGCTAAATCAAGGGTGTAATCAAGTACCTGATTTTGGTCGCTTTTATTGAAGTTAGTTTCTCCAACTTTAAATTCTACAACAAAAACGCAATCATGTATTACTAGAATGTTGTCTACTCTTTTCCCCATTCTTGGGATCGCAAATTCAAAGTATACTTTACCATCTAGTCCTTGTAATGTTTTCTGCAGTATATCTATCTGTTTTGTCCAGGCATTTCTTTGTAAATCCTCCAGACTTCTATTAGAATGATTGTTTGATAGCTTACCGGAAATCTCGTCGGGAGAAGTCTTTAAAAACTCAGATATATAACCCGAATAGTACGCCCTTTTAATTGAAGTTTGGGCTTGAAGCTTTTTAACAACTGGAATATCAGCGGGTGATATTTTATAGCTACTTAAGTCATTTATAGTTACCCATTCAATCTTCTCATGTTCTTTTAATGTGAAGCTTTCCGAAGAAGTTTCTGCAAAGTATGATTTTAACTGAATAGTTTTTGAAGGGTAATCATAGATGTTTTGGTGAAACTCTTCTTTTACCTTTATCTCTATATCAAATTCTTCTTTAAACTCTCTTTTAAGTGCCTCCTCCGGGGATTCGTTAGATTCAATCTTACCTCCTGGAAATTCCCAAAAACCGGATAAGTCTTTATGATTTCCGCGTTTTGCGATTAAAACCTTGTCTTCATTTCTTAATATACCAGCAACAACTTCAATCATACTTTTATTTTAATCCTCCTATCGTAAATCTAAGAATAAATACTCTGTTTTATTATTTTTTAGACTAGCTAAATTTCCCTCTAAAAAGACCTGTATTCACTTGTGTTTGAGCTCTACTCTTGGGTTAATTGTTATTATTTAATACCTATTTGTTTCTTTTTAAGTCTACTTGTTCATTAATTTTATTTGTTCACGTTACGTGAACATTGTATATTAGTGAACGTATGTACATTGGAAAAGTAAATAACATTGTAAATAAGTTTGCCCAACTTCATGGATTGAAGGCGAAATATAATGTGGTAGGTCCACAAGATGGATACCTTAAAATAGGCAAAGAAAGGTATGTGGTATTTTGTAGAGGAGAGTTAAGAAAGTATCAGATTCCAGATTTGATAGAGCAAAAAGAGTTTCACAAAAAAATTATAGTAGTAGCAGAAAATTTGTTTCCGGCGGTTAAGGGAGAATTAGTCGCTCATGGAATAAATTATTTAGAAGAGAATGGAAATGCTTATATGAAGGCAAATGGATTGTATGTATTTGTGGATGTTAATAGAGGACCTGTTAAAAAAACGATAAAGGGTAATAGAGCATTTACTAAAACAGGATTGAAAGTACTATTTCACTTGTTGAGGAATAAAAACTTAATTAATGAAACACAAAGGGAAATAGCTAAAGTTACAGGAGTAGCACTTGGAACAATTCCACAAGTTATTGAAGGACTAAAAGAAACAGGATATTTAATACCGTTAAATAACAAAGAGTATTTATGGGAAAACAAGCTAGAATTATTTAATCGATGGGTAGAAGGATATAACACTGATTTAAGACCAAAACTTGTAAAAGGAAATTATACAATAAAAGGAGACTGGAGAGAGATTAGGTTTGATAGAAATAAAAATCAATGGGGAGGAGAATTAGGCGCTGACTTATTGACAAATTATCTTAGACCAGAAAAGTATGAATTGTATACAAAGGAAGATCAAAAAGCTTTAATCAAAAATTACAGAATAATGCCAAAAGAAGATGGTGAATTAACTGTATTAGAGATGTTTTGGGAAGCAAAAGGAAATGATAAAGTAGTACCTCCATTAGTAGTTTATGCTGATTTAATGCATGAAGGAGGAAAAAGAAATGAAGAAACAGCTGAAATAATATTTAATGAGCACATCGAAAAAAACCTATAAAGATCTTTCAATTCCATTTTTTAAAGAAGTCTTTGATATTATAGATGAAATCATGGTATGTCATAAAGTACCTTATTATCTAATAGGCGCAAGTGCGGTAGCATTACAGAT
Organism: Flavobacteriales bacterium; assembly: GCA_029251005.1. Classification (GTDB taxonomy): domain Bacteria; phylum Bacteroidota; class Bacteroidia; order Flavobacteriales_C. Next base: position 4,685 of record JAQXEE010000138.1, read on the forward strand.
ATTGAACGAGGATCGACATCCCCCTCGTGGTACGAAGGATATTGATTTCGCTATTATGATTTCTTCCTTAGAAGAGTTTAAGGAAATTACAAAGTCGTTTGAAGAAAAGGGATTTAACAAGGTAAAAGCACCTTGGACTTTTTATTCTGAAGCCTACAATATTGCAATAGATGTTTTGCCATTTGGGGAAATAGAACAAAATGATACAATTCAGTTTAATGAACGTTCGGTTGATTTACATGTGTTAGGTTTCAAAGAGGTTCTTGAAAACCCAAAGGAAGTAATTATTGAAGATAAAATAGCTAATGTTCCTGCTTTACCTGGAATGGTTGTTTTGAAATTAGTATCGTGGAGTGATAGACCAGAGGAGAGAGAAAATGATCTAGCAGATATATTAAAAATTATTGAAACGTATTATCATATTCAATGGGATGAAATCGTTGAAAATCATTTTGACACATTTCCAGAGGATGAAGAATTGGATCAGCTTATGATAGCCGCTGAGGTATTAGGTCGAGAGGCTAAGGTTTACATGGTTAAATCGAAAAAATTATCATCAAGAATCAACGATATATTGGATAGTAATTTAAAAACAGCATCAGATTCTGCCATAGCGAAAGACTGGGCAGTTAAGTTAAATCGAGATGTAGAATATACATTTTCAATATTAAAGGCCTTCAAAAGGGGGATTAGGTAATATCAAAGAAAATAAACCGATTAATATCCTCCTCCAAAAAGTTCGATATTTGGGACCTTGGGCCCCCTATTTAATAATTCATTCAAAGCAAAAATTTATTAAGGTAAAAAAAGACTAATAAAACACTGAAAACAGCTCCTAAATACCCAAATAATCGCCTAGTTTTATGTGTCAAATGATTATGTTTTTGCTCGCTCATTTCAGCCTCTCCAATATCGGACATGGAAATGTACATTGCTCCAAATATTCCCCAAGATAAAGCCATTTCAATGCCGTCGATAAAATAGACTAAAGCTCCTGAAATAATAAGGGAAAAGCCTGCGATAAGGTGCAATTTTTCTATTGATATGATATACTTTTTGTTTTCCATAAGTCTAACAAACACATTCTTCATCACAACAACTTAAATCAGAAAGATATAATCCCTTTTGCTTCCATCTTTTTACTAACGAAACAATATCATTTATTCGGTACATTTCCTTATTTAATATATCCTCAGCAATCACTCCAAATCGTTGTCTGAATTTATATATGAAACAAAATATATGGTTATCATGCCTAACAGAGGGCCCTGTTAAATACATGTTTTCTTGATTCTGAAATTCATCTGTTTCTTTATTCAATAAGGGCAAACCATCGCTTCTAAAAGTAATGAGTCTTTCAATGGGTTTTTGAACTAGCGAAAACCCAGTAGCGCAAATTGGATTATGTTTAGATTCGATCACTGTTTTGTCTATTAGTTCAACAGAAAAATTATGCTCTATTTTTGAAACGTTTTTCACAATACCATGAACCTCTGTAAAATTGTTTGATTTTTCAATTTTGGCAAACCTCTCCAATGTATAAGGAGATAATACTTGGGATGGATCACTGGTATCTACTCTATTAACTTGTATTGGATTTATTAAAGTAACTTTTTTGCCTTTATCTACAAGCTCTATAGCTATTTGAACCCCACTTTCATAACCTCCAATGACTACAAAATTATCACCTTCCAAATTAGATGGGTTTTTAATTACTGAACTATGGATACAATACTCTGCTCCGGGAATTCCTTTTATTTCAGGGTTAAAAAACTCACCGGCTGCCCATACTAAATAATTGCATTTAAGCTTACCTTTGTTTGTATCTACCACCCAACCTTCATCACTTTTTATGATTTTTTCAACCTCAGTATTACCCTCTACTTTAATTTCATTAAGTTCCTCAATTTTACTGAGGTAAGCAGCATATTCTTTACCAGTAAGGTGTTCTTTTTGCGAAGTAAAAGCGGGTGATGTTGATGTGGCAATAGCATTCAAGTCCATTTGTCCAAAAGCATTACTCGGAAACGAAGGCGTTATCATTTTCATTTTCTCTGGCCATTCTAAAAATGAATTCCCTACTTTACCCTTTTCTAAAACTACATAATCAATATCCGTTTCATTAAGTAACGAAGCGATTCCTATACCGGCTGGTCCTGAACCAACGATTATTACATTAACGAATCTCATTCTGTTTAAATTTCATGAATAAATTGGGTTATGTGATTCATTTTTCATTGAATTCTAAAGTCTGTAGTTCCATATTAAATGCCCTGTAAAAACAACCTTTTCTGTTGTTACCCAATTGATTAAATGTATGACAAACACCGCCTTTTTTGAGTGTAACTTTATACACCAAGGCATCTTGATCACAATCAATTAAAATGTCATCTAACTGCATATAATTTCCCGAGCTTTCTCCTTTTATCCATAACGAACTTCTAGAGGTGCTATAGAAAGCTGCAACCTTATTTTTAATGGAATAATTAAATGCTGCTTGGTTTACTGAAGCCAACATCAGGATTTGCCCCGTGGAAGTTTCTTGAACAGCTACTGGTAAAATTCCATTTCGTTTTTCAAATTGAAGATTAACTTTTGTGCCTTCTTCTAATTCTGTTGTATTCATATTATCTTAATTGGGGCTTAAACAGTAATTGCAAAACAATAAAGTTCACCAGATTTTGAACCTACATAAAGCTCATTTTCATCTTTGTTCATACTTATACAAGAAATTTCACTTTCAACAGAGTGTATTTGAATAAGTTTCTCACTATTAGCGGGAAGAAAATAAAAGATAAATCCTTTTTCACTTGCAGCGACTAGCACATTCCCTTTGTAATTTATATCGGTTATTTTTCCGAAACCGCATTTGAGTGTTATCGGACTTTTACCCATAGGAGGTCCATCAGAAAAATCCCAGATATGTACGTCCTCATAGCAGTTTACTATAAATTCAGTAGCATTATTTTCCCATATGATTTTGTGAACTTTGGATCGGTAACCATTTATTTGAAAATCTGTCTCCTTTTCAAATGGATAAGGCCAAAAATGAATCCCATTTTCCTGCGTCCCCGCAGCGATATACTTTTTATCGGGGCTCCAACTTATTGTTAAAAGAGATGTTTTCCACTCAAATGCCTGATAATTTTCAAAGTTTTGCGTTTTGTATTGTCTTACACTCCCATAATTGGACACCAAAAATGAATCATCATTAAAGATAATATCGCTAATCGTACTATTAAATG
>JAQXEE010000152.1 GCA_029251005.1 Flavobacteriales bacterium
CTTTATTTTTTTTAAAAAAAATTACTATCCTAGTTGATAGAATCGTTTAATGCTTTTCCAGCTTTAAACTTAACAACGTTTTTAGCTGCAATAGTAATTTTTTCACCTGTTGATGGGTTTCTTCCATCTCTAGCTGGTCTGTTAGATTTTGTGAATGACCCGAACCCAGGAAGAGCAACTCTACCTTCACCGTTAATTCCTGATCCAATTGCTGTAACAACTGCATCAAAAGCGTCACCAGCTTGTTTTTTTGTTAATCCTTCTACGTTAGCAACAATTGCTTCTACAATTTCTGATTTACCCATGGTAATTTGTGTTATAAATGTTTAATACTTGATTATAAGATTGAAATTAGCTTAAAAGCTTAGCTATACATAGGGTTTAACAAAAAAGTAATTAACAATTGACTTGTTATTAAGTGCTTTCAAACCACTATGGACATTGAGCCCAAGTCTATTAAACGTCGAATTGTTATTTATCTCACGTTAACTATTTTACTTAAACAACTGTATATTAGTGACTTATTAAATTCCTGATCTATACTGATCATATAACATGTTAACAATCAAGTAACTGAAAAAAGAAGATTTTTTTTTACTAAAAAGCATAAAAAAAAGGAGTGAAAACCTCCTTTTTTGTTAATAACTATAGTGTTTATTAGTGTTTAGAAAATAATTAGCTGTCGGAAATCGAAAAAACAATTATTTTTTAGTCCAAATAACGAGTCCATCCGAAGATCCAAAAGCATAATTTATTCCTTTACTAGTGAAGGATTTATTTGCTTTTGTAGGAAAGTAACTTATACAAGAGGGTACAGTAATATTATTCCATTTTCTAGATTTACTCAGAGAACCGTTTGGTTTTAAAGCGACAACATGAACATAAGAATCATTCTCATTAAAAATCAAAACAGGCTTTTCAAATTTATTAAGCATGTTCAGTGCTGTTTGGATATTTTTTTCTGTGAAGTCACCTATTTTTTCCCAACTATCTAATTCAGCAATTTTATCGGGTATTTTATCATAGTCTATATAATTACCTGCTTCCATAAGATCAGAAATACCATAATATTCAGATACTGATTTTGCTAAATATTCTTTACAACCACTAGGAGATGAGCTAACCGATTTACAATCAATAAATTCAGTTAAGTTATCGTTAAATGCGTTTAATTTTTTTTCAATTTTATTTAAAGTTGGCGAATGTTTATCATCAATTGGTGTTATTAAGTTTAGCTGTTTAGAATTTTGTACAGGCTCAGAATCACAGGAAAGTAGTATGAGAAACGACAGAAAAGGGATTACAATTTTTTTCATGATTAAAATTTCAGTGTATAAATAAAGATAAACAGGTACGAATTACAAAGCAGCTGTTTATTATTATTCGATGATAATTTAAGATTATTTGATGTTATCGCTCAGGAATTAAGGTTTCCGCAGTTCTACCTTTAATATCCTTTGGTTTCCATTTAACAGCTTTAACTTCCTCACGATTTCTAACGTCAATATCACTTCTATGAATCCATTTTTTCTTTTCATATTTCAAAGCATCATATGTGAAATCAGGTGCATAAGTAAACTTTAAACTAGCAAGTGCAGGGTTAGTAGGGGAAAGGTGATCAAATACAATCATTTCTAAATTTTTATTAAAATTTACAGTTACCGATACCTGACCATTATATTCAAATATTAATCGAGCCTTTGAAACAACTTTAGCTTTTCCAACTCTATTCTCATTGTATCTAATTATTTTATGTCCAAATGAAATCACACCTTTAGAATTGAATTTAACCGTTTCGATTATCTTCTTCGTTGAGCGGTAACCAAAACCATCCCACCCAATTAATATGTAAGTATGATCACGAGATTTTGGAGCAGGGACTATGTTGTAATACACGCAACCATACCAATTAGAAGAATCTAATTTAACATATTCGTTGTTCCCAATTTCATTTGATTTATTAGTTAATTCATAAACGAAATTTTCAATTTTCACAGCTCCTAAAATGCTTTTTTTTCTTTTTCGCTGATATTGTGTAAACCCAAAATAGTCGTAATCAGCATTGTTTGTTTTTAATGTCCATGTGTAAAAACGAAATTTACCTCTTGGGTCATTTAATACAGACAAACACTTTACACGGGAAAAATCGTATTGAATGCTAGTTGAGTCTTTTAATATCGATCTTAATACTTGTCTAAATTCGTTATTAGCATTGATTTTACCCATTATTGTATTAGAATAAAACAAGCTATCTGATAAAGAAATCAGTTGTTCTATTTGAGGTTCAAATTCGAACACTATATTTTTCTTCTTGGCGAAAGAAAATTGAATACAAATCAGCAAAAGTAAGGACAATAAATATTGCATGTGTTAATCCAAACGGTTTATGAAAATTAATAGTGTGTAAAATACAAACAACACTTATGTTTACTTTAATTTTGAGTTTTTTGTACAAACAAAACAATGTTAATTTAGGTGTTATGGATAAAATAGAGCATGTTAAAATATTATTAGATTCATTTGAAAAGCTTGTTCAAAAACAAATAATTGTAAGAACTGGCGACGCTGTTAAAGACTTAAAACTGATTGATGAAGGCGCGTTCGCCTTGGTATCACATAATGCCGAAAAAGATCCTATATTAAATTATGGAAATCAATTTGCTTTAGATTTATGGGATTTAAACTGGGATAATTTCATAAAAACACCATCAAGAAAAACTGCCGAAATTGATTTAAGAACTAGGAGGGAAGAAGTGCTTAAAATAGTAATAAAAAAAGGGTTCTATGATGAATATGAAGGCGTTAGAATATCTTCTAAAGGAAAACGTTTCCGAATCAAAAATGCAATAATATGGAATGTTTTAGATAAACAAAATGGCAGGGTAGGTCAAGCAGCTTATTTTACTGATATAGAGTATATATAATTCGTAATTAACTATCTTCACCACTCAAAAAAATAAATTATGAAATACATCTATTTATCACTGGTTGCTATTTTAGGGTTTACAGTAATTTCTTGTAAATCGACTAGCAAAGCTAATTGCGCAGCTAAATGTGAAAAGAAAGTAACGAAGAATGACTCAGTTGTTGAGAAAATACTTAGTGAATATGAAAAAACTAGCTATGCATTAGCTTTTACTTTAGCTAATGATATGAAAACTAATGGCATCGATAGTATTGATTTTAATCAAGTTGAAATTGCCTTCGATGATGTTTTTAATCAAGATACGGCAAGACTAACTAGATCTGAAATTGGTCAAATCATGCGAGACTTGACCAATCAAATAAGAGAAAAAAAGCGTTTAGAAGATTTAGGCAAGTATGGTGGAAATAAATCTGAGGGAGAAAGGTTTATGGCTAAAATGGCATTAAACGATAGTGTCGTTAAAACAGCCTCAGGCTTAATGTATAAAATCATTCGTAAAGGTGATGGTATTAAACCTGTAGCGTCTGATGAAGTGTCAGTACATTATGAAGGAAAACTAATTAACGGAAAAATATTTGACAGTTCTTACAAAAGAAACTCTCCAGTTAAATTCCCATTGAATAGAGTTATTCCTGGATGGACTGAAGGTTTACAATATGTAAGTCAAGGTGGTGCTATTATTTTATATATCCCTTATAATTTAGCTTACGGTGAATCAGGATCAGGACAAAATATTCCGCCGTTTTCTACATTAATATTTAAAGTTGAGCTTTTGGATATTGTAGATGATCACAAAGGACATGATCATGCACCAGATAGTCATTAAACTCTAAAAAAATGAAATATTTAAAACCCTTTGTTTATTTGAAGGGTTTTATTTTATTCCTATAATTAATATTATGTTAAATAGAAGTTTCGTAAAAGCTTGAACTTATCCCAACGTTTTATGTTTTAAAGTTTTTAGTTCCAATTCCGTTCTATCTGTTTAGTTAAGAATAATAACTATACATTTTAATTAATTTTTGACAACCTCTTGAATCAATAATTCTCAACAAAATATTGATCGGTGAAAACATACCAACTTAAAGATCAACACAATTTTCCAAAAATAGCAAGCGCGTTTTATAATATTAAAAATCAAGGTTCAATTCTCTTAAACAATTTCTAATGTTTTGTATAAAACCCTCTGCTCCATTTATCATACATTATCCATTTGAGTAATTTAGTTTAAGATATCGCATTGAATAAATAAATCATTCAACTTTTATGTCTATTTAATTAAGTTTAAATTTGAACAATGGAATTTAGCTTAGAAGGAAAAGATTACCTTGAATTAAACAGATTAATTAAATACATAAACTGGGCGCAATCCGGTGGAGAAGCTAATCATCTTGTTACAGATGGCCAGTTAAGAGTAAATAACGAAAAAGAATTAAGAAGACGTCGTAAACTTCGCGCTGGTGATGTTGTGAATTTCGACGGAAAAACCTGTAAAGTAATCAAATAACATTATCCTAAGCATCTACAATTTGTAAATGTTTCTTTATTTGCCATTAATTTTCGCTTTATTTTTTTAAGCCTAGTCTTTAGGTTTTTAATGTAAACCAAAAAAGAATGCTAACATTTAAAGAAGCTTAAAATAAGTAAATATTTTTTTGTCTTTGAGACTGTTTTAATCATAAATACATATTACCTTTACATTTATTAGAGGGGTGGCCGAGTGGTTTAAGGCGCACGCCTGGAAAGCGTGTATACAGAAATGTATCGGGGGTTCGAATCCCTTCTCCTCTGCAAAACAGGACAATTCCAATTTATGATGGTTTTGTCCTGTTTTATTTTAGATAGAAATAAATAAAATTGGGGGAAATAGAAAATCAAAGAAATTATTGGATTGCTTGCCCAGAATGTCAAGGACGAGGAAAAAAAAGTAGAAGGATTCGAAAGAAAATCCGTCTACAATACAAAATCGCTTTAGATCAATTTAAAAAATCCAATATAAATGGTACTCCTCCAATTCGTCCTAAAGGGCACTTAGACTCTTGTATTAAATGTAAAGGAACGGGTTTAATTATTTCCAACCACTTTCTTATTCCCAATAGAGATAACTTCCCGCATGTTGCTATCATTGGAGGCGGAATTGGTGGTGTTGCTTTAGCTGTAGCTTGTTTACATCGTGGCATACCTTTCACATTATATGAACGGGACAAAAGTTTCGATATTCGATCTCAAGGATATGGCCTTACACTACAACAAGCAAGTAAAGCAATTGAAGGTTTTGGAATTTTTTCTTTAATTGATGGCGTTGTTTCCACAAAACATGTTGTGCATACGACCGACGGAAAAGTAATTGGCGAATGGGGAATGCGGAAATGGACTGAATCGGGTACAAAAACGCCTCCGAAGCGAACGAATATACACATTTCTCGCCAAGCGTTGCGCTTAACATTATTAGAACAACTCGGTGGAAATAAAAGTGTTAAATGGGGACATAAATTGATTAATTTAAAGCAATCTAAAAATGGGAATGTTGAGCTTCAATTTGAAGCTGATGATGGATTAAAAAGTGTAGAAGCTGATCTTGTAGTTGGTGCTGACGGTATTCGTAGTTCTGTTCGTCAATTAATAATCGGAGAAGAAACAATGCCTTTAAGGTATCTTGGCTGTATTGTGATTTTGGGAATTTGTCCTTTAAATACTTTAGAGGGTTTAAATAGTGATTTACTAAATTCGGCAACGGTATTTCAAACAGCTAATGGAAATGAGCGAATTTACATTATGCCTTATGCATCAGATTCAGTTATGTGGCAACTGAGCTTTCCTATGCTGGAGAGCGATGCTAAGGCATTAAATAAAAAAGGGACTAAAGCCCTAAAAATTGAAGCCTGTAAAAGAACCAAATGGCATTCCCCTATTCCACAAATATTAGAAGCTACGTCAGAAGATAAAATCTCTGGTTACCCAGTTTATGATCGGGAATTACTTAAGGAAGAGGTTTTAAATAAATGCGGTAATGTGACCCTCATTGGAGATGCTGCACACCCAATGAGTCCATTCAAAGGGCAAGGTGCTAACCAAGCACTATTGGATGCATTAGCATTAGCTAGAGCAATTGGAAAGGATTGTACTCCATATTCTAAATGGAGAGAAATTGGAATTAGAAAAAGTGTTTTAACTGACTTTGAATCAGAAATGCTCAAAAGGAGCGCAATCAAAGTAAAAGATTCAGCAGAGGCTGCAAAATTTTTACATTCAAAAGTAGCTTTATATAAAGCAGACGCTCCAAGAGGTCGAAACTTAAAGAACGGCTGAAATAAATAGTTAAAGAATTAATTTTGTTACTTTTCTTTCACTTTTTATTATACCAGTATGAAACAAGCACTTCCATTTTTATTCATACTTTTCTTACAATCTTGTTGTTCACCTCATTTTGTAGGTTATGTCAATCCATTATTGTTAGAACCTGACGGATATGAAGTAACCTGCCCTCTATCCATTTGCACACCTGGTGAAGAATGTTTTGGAAAAGTAATTCCATGGTTAAATATTGAATATGAATACTCCAGTGCACATTTCACTAAGATTGGAGCATCTTATTTAGGATACACAGAGAAAAGTATATTCACATTTACAGGAAACTATGTAACCAATAAACTTCTTGATAACAAGAAAGATTTATTACATGGTCTTGGACTAGAAACACAAATTGGCTTTTTACCCGTTAATCGATATTGTACTACTTTTGTAGGGTTTGAATACAACCATTTTCTTGGTTCGAAAATATTAAATCAAATCCATCCTACAATTGGATTTGCTGTACCATTTAAAATTGTAAATGCATTTCAAGTCAAAGCAGGATATCAGATAAACTCCTTTAAACATCCGAATTATTGGACCATAGGAATAAACTTTAAAACACCAATATTTCATCTTCTTTAAAATCTTTGCATTTATAGAAGTAGTTAGATCAACAATTATTTTTGATTTTGTAAAAAACAACTAAAGGTTTTCCTTTGTCATGATGACTCTTAT
>JAQXEE010000158.1 GCA_029251005.1 Flavobacteriales bacterium
CTTTGCTTTTACATTATGTTTTTTTTTTATTGGTTCAGCGGAATCTACTTATTTTACAGTTAAAGAGACGCCTCCAAATTGCAAAATGGAATTTAAAAATGGTTTTGTAATCATTACCGATACTATTTCAGGTAAGGTTATTTCATTTGATCTCCCTGGGAGCGGAGAACAAGCATTGAATGTTGATGATTTTGGTGACTTAGCTTTTGATGAGCCTGAAGAGCATCCAGAAAATCGGGCTAAATTTGAAATTTCATTAGGATTGGCAATTGTTTTGGTTGTTGGGTTTTTAATTAATCTTCCTTTCTTTCTATATTGGGCAAAGAGGCAAAAAGGTTCGGATGAGGTTTTGTTTTATAATGTTGAAGGCAAGTTTACTTACTTTTCTGTTTTGGTATGGATAGATCAAATTGAAAGTTTGTACAAATCTCCTCTAACTATGGAAAGGAAAAAGATTGAGCATTATTATTCAATATCTAATAAAGCTAATAAGGCACTTACTATTTTTTCTAAAAAAATTCATGATGAACTTTTAATAAAGGCATTTGGAGAAAATATGATAAGAACAGCCTTTAATCGAATGAAACTGTATTCGAAGTTGGTTTTTTTATTGGATATTTCCATTTTATTAATAATCCTGTATTCAACAATTTTATTTATAAGTATAACTACTTCTTGGATAGCGGCTGTTTTTATGGGGACTTTTATGGGGATTATGATAGCTGCACCTATTTGGCTAATTTTACATTTAATATTAAATCATTCTCTTAAAAGAGTGGCAAAAAGAGCTATTGATAATGGTGACGGGACTGCCCTTCGGATTATTATGGCTCAGTTTTTTGGTGCTTTCGGAGGTTTGTTATGGAAAGATTTATACCATATCCAAGGTAAATCCACATGGTTAATGGCTAGAAAAAGTAGGAGAGGGTACTTCTAGTATTATTTTATATCCTTCAATTAAGGTTGAGTTACATTAAGAAAGCATTTAAAAATTATGATGAGTCCCTACATAACCTATATTATTTTAGGAATAACAATATTAACTTCCATAAGGTGTTTTAAAGATGAAGCTATAAAAAGAAAGCTGATTTTTAATGCTTATTTGATTAAACAAAATAAGGAATGGTATAGGTTCCTATCTCATGGAGTAATTCATGCCGATTGGATGCACTTAATCTTTAATTGTTATGTGTTGTACATTTTTGGTGTTCAAGTTGAATTTGATTTCGTGCAGGAGTTTGGAAGGGCGAAAGGATTGTTTAATTATGTTTTGTTATACGTTGTAGGTTTGGCAGTTAGTAGTTTTTACAGTTATGCTCAAAACTTAAATAACCCACATTATAATGCTTTGGGTGCTTCTGGCGCTGTATCGGGTGTATTATTTAGTTTTATAGCTTTTAATCCAACGGTTGATTTGAGTCTGATGTTTATTCCAATACCTATAAAAGCTTGGGTTATGGGTGCTTTATATTTAATTTATTCAAATTACATGGCCAAAAAAAAGTTAGACAATGTTGGTCACGATGCCCATTTTTGGGGTGCTGTTTTCGGATTTGTGGTTACCTTTATATTTAAGCCTGAGTTGTTTGGGGCATTTATCGATAAAATACAAGATTCGTTATGATAAATAAAGTAGTTTTTTTAGATAGAGATGGGGTAATAAATCATGATCCTGATGATTATACTTACTTGTTGGAAGAAACAACAATTTTACCAGGAATAATTAATTTCGCTAAACAGGTAAAAGCAAAAGGCTATTTAATTATTGTAATTACAAACCAAGGGGGGATTGATAAAGGTAGATATACCCATGAGCATGTAGCTGCCGTTAATGATTTTATAGAAAAAGAATTCGCTAAAGAAGGCGTTAAAATTGAAGAGTTCTTTTATTGTCCTCATCATAATGCTATTCAAGCCTGTTTATGCCGTAAGCCAGATTCTCTTTTAATAGAAAAAGCTTTGCATCGATATAAAGCAGATCCTTCGAAATCATATTTCATAGGCGATAAATGGAGAGATACAGAGTGTGGAGAGAAAGTAGGTGTTAAAGGAATTAAAATAGATGTTAATGTAATTAGTGATAATTTAATTAAATTAATTGATTAAGTTATGATGGAGTTTGATAATCTAAACGGATTTTTAAGTGAAAAAGGAGATAAGCTTTTTGATACTTCTAGTCGTGCCTTGAAATATGGAGATGGAGTTTTTGAAACATTAAAGGTTGTAAAAGGCAAGGTGCTGTTTTGGGATGATCATTACAAAAGGTTGAAAAAAGGTATAGATTACTTAAAAATAGATGATATCGGTAAAGACAAGGGCTTTTGGGAAAAAGAGTTGGAGAAAGTTATTGTTAAGAATTATTACAGAGAAGCAAGGATTCGATTGATTGTATACAGAAACTCCCCTGGTCTTTATACACCTATGGGTAATAGGATAGGGTACCTGATAGAAGGGATGAGGTACGATAATCATAACTACACTTATAATGAAAATGGAGTTTCACTGGGTGTGTTTAAGCAAGATTTTAAATCAACTTCTCCTTTGAGTAATTTAAAAACACCTAGTGCATTGTTTTATGTATTGGCAGGTATATTTAAAAAAGAGGAGGGCTTTGATGATGTTGTGGTTTTAAACTCAAAAGGAAATATTTGTGAAACAGTATCGTCTAATATATTTATGGTTTTTAATGATAAAGTAATTACTCCAGCTTTAAATGAAGGGTGTATTGATGGGGTTATGCGGAAACAAGCACTTAAGATTTTGAAGCAAAAAAATGTGGATTTTGAAGAAAGAGAAATTACTGTTGATGAATTAGAATCTGCAGATGAAATTTTTACAACAAATTCTATTGTTGGAGTTCAAAATATAGCGGCTTTTAGAGGTAAAAAGCTTCAAAATACTTATGCAAAGCAATTACAAGACTATTTAGATTTCTATTTAAAGTAACATTACGACATTATAACCTTGTGATTATTCAACTATTGTTGAATAACTACCACCAAATCAACGAGCTATAATTATTTGGGTTTTCTTTCGAAAATACTTTTATTATCCTTTTGTTCGGCGTATTTTTGTTGCCTACTTTTTGTAATATGAGTGAAGAACAAATGAGTGATAAATCTGTGGTTCAAAGCAACTTTTTTGTAAAAGAGCTTTATCCTTATCAAAAAACCTCAATCGAGCGAATTGTCTCGCGTTTAAATCAGGGTCCACACAATAATAATATCTTATTTCAACTTCCAACTGGAGGAGGGAAAACAATTATTTTTTCTCATATAGCTAGGGAATTCATCAAAGAGACGAAAAAGAAGGTTCTTATTTTAACGCACAGAATTGAACTGTTGCACCAAACATCTTCATGCTTGTCTGGAATTGGTGTGGATAATTTTGTTGTAAGTAGTGAGGTTAAAGAAGTTGAAGGCCCTGATGCTTATTATTGTTTTATTGCAATGGTTGAAACATTAAACAACCGTTTACAAGATGATCCTGATTTTATTCAAAACGTAGGTTTAGTTATTGTTGATGAGGCACATAATAATTCATTCAGGAAAATATTCCAATATTTCAAAAATGTAAATATGTTGGGAGTTACGGCTACCCCTTTGAGTAGTAACCGTAATTTACCCTTAAATAAAAACTACGATGAATTAATTATTGGAGCTTCAATTTTATCGTTAGTGGATAAGCACTTTTTATGTAAACCTACTTCTTATACTTACGATGTTAATTTAGGAGCTTTAAGAGTTGGTATAAATGGTGACTACACAGTAAGCTCATCAGAGCGTCTTTACGGAGGCTTTGATATGCAAGAAAAGTTAATTACCGCCTATAGAGAAAGATCTTTAGGGAAAAAGACTTTAATATTTAATCCTGGTATCCGAGTAAGCTGGATGGTTTATGATATGTTTAAGGAGAATGGAATTGAACATGTTAAACACTTAGATAGTACTTTTTCAGATCAAGAAAGACGAGATACATTAGATTGGTTTAGAAATACTCCTAATGCAGTTCTTACTTCAGTTGGTATTTTAACAACTGGTTTTGATGAACCAAGTGTTGAAACAATTATATTAAATAGAGCAACAAGATCATTAACATTGTATCATCAAATGATTGGTCGTGGATCTCGTGTAACTCCAACAAAAAAGAATTTTTCGATAATAGATTTAGGAAATAACATCAACCGTTTTGGTTTATGGGAATCTTCATTAGATTGGGAAGATGTTTTTATCAACCCTGATAAATTTCTTGATCAAAATTATTTTGATGAATTAGAGAAGCAAAGAGAACTAAATTATACTATTCCGGATGAGGTTATCGATTTGTTTCCAACGAGAACTGAGGATTTGTTCTTAGATGTTGAAGATATTTATGAGGGTTGTATGGATAGGGGTGAGAAAGCAAGTAATTCGTTGGACATTTGTATTTCGAATCACGCTAAACTAATCTCAGATAATTCAACAGAATTTGCTGAGGCCGAAATTTTAATTGAAAAATTAGATGACAGTATTCGTCACAGACTAAAAATTTACACAACTTGTATAACTAAATCAACAAAGTCCTATTTAAATTATATATACGATACTTACCAAAGAAGGTTAAAAATTGAAGTGAAAAAAACACTTCGAGAAAGAGAAGATGATGAATAGAAAAAAGCCTGCTAACTAGCAGGCTTTTTTATTTGCTAACAATTTGAAAATATTAAAACACC
>JAQXEE010000123.1 GCA_029251005.1 Flavobacteriales bacterium
AAAGGTTACTATTGAATCATTTGATATACCCTTGGATTCTTCAGCTATTGGTCCGAAAGAGTGGTTGGAATTAGTTGATATTATAGCATCTCGATATGATGAGTTTGATGGTTTTGTGATATTACACGGAACAGATACTATGGCATATTCAGCAAGCGCATTAGGGTTTTTACTAAATGGCTTAAATAAAGCCGTAGTTTTTACGGGCTCTCAGCTTCCAATTAGTGAAGTTAGAAGTGATGCTCGGGATAATCTCATCACAGCTATTGAAATTTCGGCTTCTCAAAAAGTACCAGAAGTATCTGTTTTATTTGATAACAACCTTTATCGTGGTGTACGAAGTATAAAAAAGAATGCTGAAAATTTTGACGCTTTTGATTCTCCTAATTTTGCTGTTTTAGCAACTGCAGGAGTTAATATTAAATATAATTTAAAGCAAGTTTTTAAGTCTGAAAAGCAAGTGTCTTTTTTTAAGAAAGTAAATCAAAATGTAGCTTCAATTAAGCTCTTTCCAGGTATGAATCTCGATTTTTACATTTCAATTTTAGAACAACCTGAATTACAAGGATTAGTATTGGAAGTATTTGGAACTGGAACGGTTTCTTTTAATAAAGCGCAGTTTTCTTCTTTTTATGAAGCGTTAAAAGTAGCGATTGAAAGAGGAGTAATTGTGATGGCTATTTCTCAATGCTCCAAAGGTGTATTAGATATTGGGCGATATGAAGCAAGTTCTATTTTACTTGATTTAAATGTGATATCCGGGAAAGATTTAACACTTGAAGCCGCTGTTTCGAAAATGATGATTGGACTGGCTAATTTTGATAATATAACATCAATTAAAAATTATCTACTGAATAGTCAATGTGGTGAGTTTTAAAGATTCTCTAACAACTCAAATAATAAATTTTTCTTTCTTTTTGATACAGGTATACTTGTTCCGTCCTTTAGTTTAATGTATCCACCATCTTGTTTTTCATAGCTGAATTCAAGATATAATTCAAAACAGTTTAAATTAATCAAATGAGATTGGTGAGGACGAAAGAAATTTCGATCTTCTAAAATTTCGGAGTAGTCTTTAATGGGTTTTGAAACAACGAGTTTTTTATCTCCAACTAGGTGAACTGAAGTGTAGTTATTGTCACTTTCGAATCGAACGATTTCTTGAATATCTACAGCCCTTACTTGATCGATTGTTTTAAAGAGTATTTTTTTGGGTGCTGATTTCGTGTTGTTCATCATGTTTAATAATGAACTTAATTGTACTTGAGAGTCATTGTTTGAAAGCTGCAAAACAGCCCTGCCTATTGCTTCTTCTAATTCGTCTGGATCAACAGGTTTTAATAAATAATCAATCGCGTTGTATTTAAATGCTTTTATGGCGTAATCATTAAATGCGGTGACAAAAATTAGTTTAAAATTAGCGTTTGGAAAACGTTCAATTAGGTCAAAACCAGTTTCGGTTGAACTTAGCTGAATATCACTAAAAACCAAATTGGGATTTTTGTCCGAAATTAATTTTGCACCTTCGTTTACATTTGCAGCGATACCTACAACTTGAATGTCGGAACGCATGTTTAATAGCGTTTCCAAAGATTTAGCTACTGGGGTTTTATCCTCAATGATTACAGCAGAAATTAGACTCATTTTTCGTTGGTTAGGATTGCAAATTTAATTTTTTTGATGAG
>JAQXEE010000029.1 GCA_029251005.1 Flavobacteriales bacterium
AATTTTTTTATTAGCTGTTATCAAAAAAGATCCACCAAATGACAATAACATTCAAAAATGGATTAATCTTAACTTTTTGAATGCTGGATTATCTGCTATAACCTATGGAATAGTTGCTGGAAGCACTTATTTTATTACTGATCAGGTTGCCATTACAATTGTTTATATAATCATGGCAGGAGTTACATCAGGCGCAGCTTCAACATATAGTGCTTTGAGATATCTTTCATCAGTTTTTATTTTCCCTGTAATTATACCGTTAACACTTGCCAATTTAGTTGTCGGAGATTTAAATCATATAATATTGGCTCTTATAACGGTATTGTTTTGTTATGTAATCTACTCTACATCTAATAATTCATACAAAACTTTTTTAAATACTCTGGAACAAAATATTGTTATCGAGGATTTAACTGAAGAAAAAGTTAGAATGGAAGAAATGGCTAAATTAAAAAGTGATTTTTTCGCCAGCATGTCTCACGAAATCAGAACACCTTTAAATGGGGTTGTTGGACTTGTTGAACTATTAATTGAAACAAAAATTGACAGAACTCAAAAAGACTATTTAACTACCATAAGAAAAAGCTCTGACGACCTATTAAACATAATTAATGATGTTTTAGATTTAAGTAAAATTGAGTCAGATAAGCTAGAATTAATACCTAAGAAAACCAATCTTCCTGATTTTTTAAAAAGAATGATTGTTCTTTTTAGTCAACGTGCAAAGGATAAAAATATAAACCTTAGACTAACATTAGATGATGATCTTCCGAACTATATTTTTTTTGACGAGCATCGATTAAGTCAAATAACAACAAATATACTTTCAAATGCCATTAAGTTTACCAGTAAAGGAACTGTTCATTTGTATGCGCAAGTTTTAATTCAGTCAAACAATAGCGTGAAATTAAAATTTAAAGTTGAAGACACCGGAATTGGAATCCCTTTAGAAAAGCAGTCAATCATTTTTAATAAATATGATCAAATTGCCAATTCAACAAATTATTTAGTTACCCAAGTTGGTACTGGTTTAGGTCTGTCTATTGCTTATAAACTTGTTAAATTAATGCATGGAGATATTGGAGTTTATAGTGTACCAAGAGAAGGAAGTACATTTTGGTTTACAATTGAGATGCCTAAATTTCAAAGCTCCCATCCTGTTAATGTTGAAGAAAGAAAAAAATTAAATAAATTTAGTTTAAATGTTTTACTAGTAGATGATAGAGATGTTAACTTAAAAGTTGCTAGACTAATGCTCCAAAAATTTGGCTGTGAAGTAACTCTTGCTACTAATGGTGAAGAGGCCATTAGTATCTACAAGGAAAAGCCAAGTTTCTTCGATCTAATTATAATGGACATTCAAATGCCTGTAATGGACGGAATAACAGCGACTAAAAAACTAAGAGATATGTTTCCAAATGATTTGGCTCCTGTTTATGGGTTAAGTGCACAAATCGCTAAAAACTTGCACAAGTCCCCTGAGGACTTAGGATTCGACCTTTACCTTAATAAACCACTTACTCTTGATTCGTTAAATGTTGCTTTAAAACAAATACAATAAAGCTCAATATAATTTGTATTTAGGTAATTGCCTTTTTATTTAGCTTGGCTTTTATCATTTTAAGTGCTCTAAAACCACTTCCGTATTAACTAAGATTTAAGTGTTTTGAATCGATCAATGAACTAATTTCGGTTCAAAATTAAAGCTGAAATACAAGCTGCTTAAATGTATATATTTAAAGATATCTAATTGGAACTTGGTATTGTTTTGACCATGAGGAGAAAACAACCTATAAAAGGTTATTTTTGAAAAGAAATAAATATAATGCTGCAAAACTTCTAGTAGTTAAACTTTTAGAAACCTTTTGTTAAGAAAAAATTGATTGGAATAGCCGATTTAGTGTTAAAGAAAATAGCTATTTATCTTAATTAGGTTTCAAATCACAACAAACATCTACATTATTTGATTATAATTAGTTGAAATAGAAAACATCTAAAAAACTTATCCACAAATAATCAGCTCGTGGAGAGTAGCTCTAACTTTTAGTAAAAGGTGGTTAAATTAAAAATAAAAAGCACTTTAACTAACCTTAAACACCTTAAAATCAAAACTTAAGGTTTTTTTACGCTAGTATAATAGTAGTAGTGATGGTGGTGAAAATGAGGTACCGTAAAGATAAAACAGAGTTATTAGGTTGTTAGTATCACTCAATTTTATGGAAACGAATTGGAAAGATGAATCAACCATATTAACTTTGCAGTCAGTAAAACGAAAAAGTTAACGCCTTAATGACTTATAATGACTTTATTATACCCTTGGCTTGGCCAGAGGCTCCTGTTAGAACAGCGGGAGGTCCTTATGATAAAGTTCTTGAAAAATTTAGCCTCTATAGAAACGGTTACTACAAGGCTGGACATGCTGCTTTTTTGCTGATAAACCATAAAAATGGTGATGTAGATTATTTTGATTTTGGTCGATATATTTCTCCAAATAAATACGGAAGAGCAAGAAGCAAGGAAACAGATCCTGAAATTGATTTTAAAATTAAAGCTAAAATAGTTGATGGTGAGATTGTTAATTTCAGTGAAATTATAAAAGAAATTGGTTCTCATCCTCAGACTCATGGAGATGGAACGTTATATGCTGGTGTTCAAAAAGGAATTAATCACAAGAAAGCTATAGAATTTATTAAACGTATTCAAGAAGCACCTTATACTCCTTACGGTCCTTTTGTATACAAAGGAACAAATTGTTCTCGATTTGTAGCGCAAACAATGGCGTATGCAAAAAAAGGAAGTGGAATGAAGCTTAAATACCCATGGTATTCTACACCTGCTCCACTTGGTAATATTTTTTACTCCAACGTAAAAAAACTTTTTAAACTTGAAGAAAATGGTTCCGTTGTTGAATTATTTGTGAAGGGAGAGGCAAAACAATTTACATTCATGAAAGAAATCATGATGTTTAAAAAAGGTGAAATTACTCCAGATCCTAAATTAGCCGCCTTAAATAAAATCGAAGCGCCTAATCATAGAGCGCACGTTAGCGAAAAAGCTCAATGGCTCGGAGGAACTGGTGCTGGGGCGTGGTACGAAATTTTGAATCAAACCGATATAGGTATCGAAGTTAAAAGAACTCAAGGTAACGGGCATGTTGATTTTTCCCACATCTATACAACTTCTGAAAATGATTTTGATTTAAATCAAAAATATAAATTTGAATACGGAAGTCATGGCGCTAAAGTATTGATTTCTCAAAATGGTAAAACCTTCACTTTTGTTAGGCTTTAATGTAATAGTTTACTATTTTAAAAGTATCAATTAAAAACTTTTGTAAATGATTGTAATAGCGGATATGGGTGCAACCAAAACTGATTGGAGTTTTGCTGAGGGGTCGACAATTATTAAGAATATTCAGACTAAAGGATTTAATCCCTATTTCTATACGACAGGTGAAATTGTTGATTTACTAAGACCTGATTTCTTGGAAGAAGATTTTAGTGACATTGATGAAGTACATTTATATGGTGCAGGCTGTAGTACTGAGGGAAAGATTAAAACTGTAGAACATGCCCTCAAAATTTATTTCCCTTATGCATCTATTGAAGTTAGTCATGATTTATTAGCTTCAGCTAGAGCGTTGTGTGGAAACTCTCCTGGTATTGCATGCATTTTGGGTACAGGCTCTAATACTTGTTTATATGATGGCACTTACGTTATTGCTAACAATCCATCATTGGGTTTTTTACTAGGTGATGAGGGTTCTGGTGCAGACTTAGGTCGAGAGTTAATTAAAGCATACTATTATGGAGAGCTTAATGATGAGATTGATAAAAAACTTGAAACTCAATTTAATGTTGATAAGAACTCTTTATTAGGAAATGTTTACTCTACTGATAAACCGAACGCTTTTTGCGCTGCCTTTACCCCGTTTTTAGATCAAAACATTGAAAATCCATTAATTAAAAAACTGGTTCAGAATTCATTTAGAGAGTTTTTTAAGCGACATATTCTAACTTATGACAACTACAATAAATTACCAATTAACTTTGTTGGTTCTATTGCTCATTTTTTCAAAAAAGATCTAGAGATTGTAGCAAAAGAGTTTGGATGTAGGGTTGGAATTATAATCAAAGCACCAATTGGAAAATTAATAGAATTTCACAGTAACCTTAATAATTAAATAAATTAAAAGCTCAAAATAACTAAAGCATAAGTTCTTTAAATAATGACATTCCTCACAGACTACAAAGCTTGAGAAACTTTATAATAAATACATTTAAAGAAAAGCTCATAAAGGCCTATGGCGTGCCCGTAACTTAGGTTTGGCGGGATTACAGAATCCTTTGGCATCTTTAAAAATACAAAATGAGGGTTTCTTCAAGCCTCCAGTTCTGTGAGGATTTTTAAAAATATTAGTTGATAAAATTGGTTAAATAAGCCAATATAGTTATCAACAAGCACATGTTTATACGTAACCTAGCAGGTTTTAGTGCGTAACTCAAAGGGAACTAAACAATCAAAAGCTATGCTGTCAATCCCTAACCCAAACTTAATCGAAAAAGAAAATATTAAAAACCTTGCATTTGGAAGCAATGATGTTCTGAGGGACGAAAAACTTGTTAAACAAAGAGTTAGGAAGCTAAAAAGGGCAGCGCAATTAGGAAACATATACAAAACAAAATCAAAAATATTATTCAGGAGCTTGGAAGGAATTTTTAAAGTAGAAACTACTGTTTGGGCCGCTACGGAAAACTACGTTTCACTTAAGGGCGGCGTACTTATTCCAATTCATTGTATTAAAGGTGTAGATTTTTATTAATATGTTTGAAAATTGAAAAAATGTAAAATAACTTCAAATTAATTGTTGATTTATTTTTTTGATTGTAAAGCTAATATTTTCAATCTCATCAAATAATAAAAACATTAAAACACATCTTCTAAAAAAAGATAGAAATAATTCACTTCGGACAATGAAAAAAGAAAAACTATTAAAGTTTTTTGTTCAAAATATCTTTTACGTTTTCAAGCAATTCAACTGAAGCATCTATTTCATCTTTTCGTATGGACACACTCTCAATATTAGCACCAATTGGGATGCCCTTTTTAAGAGAAAAATCAACTAATTCAGTAAACGTCCTTACGCAAGTATCAATTGAAGCGCCTAAAATATCTTGGGAGTTTGTTAAATCATTTTTCAACCATTTTGGGAAATGAATTCCTAACCATTTCATAAAGTCCATTGTCTTAGTAGATCCACAAGGAGAAAAAGTCATCATAATTGGTACCAAAGGCAAATTATTTTTCTTAGAATGATAATAATATTCAGACAACATATTTTTGGAAGCTTCAACATTGTAAACTGCTTGAGTTGTAAAAAAACTTACACCATTATTAATTTTAGACGCTATTCTTAGATGTTCATCTTTCTTAGCATAATGTCTTTCTGGAATTGCTACTCCTCCAATCAACATACTATCAGCATATTCGCTTCTTAATGAAAAAGCTTTATTCATTGTTATGTCCGTAGCTTGTGCGCTTGATGAGTTACCTATAAAAACAGCTAAATCACCATTGTTTACATTCTTATTCATCCAAGTTCTTAAAGATACTTCATCATGCTTCCCAACAACCTGAAACAACACTTTTGGTAAATCGAGACCTTCTAAGAAGTCTCCACTGTATTTTTGAGGTTCAAAAGTTGGTAAAAATGGAAATGGCCTGGCATCTTCATTTCGAGCAGATTCATCTTGTATGTCATATAGAACAACACCGTCGATATCTAAACTTTTTATTCTATCCATATGCTTAGATGCGATCTCACTTACTTTAGCAATGTCAGTATTCTCCTTTGGCGGAGTCATTCCGTACAATAAAATACCTGCTTCCCTATTTAAAATCTTATCTTTTAGCATAAAATAATTTTTACAAATGTAGTTTGAACTTTAGAAAGTAAAGAATATCAAACTAAAAATTACATATCAGAATCGTTAATATTTCCTAAATAGGTATCAATCATTTCGATTACACCTTTTAAATTTTCTTTTACAAATGGAGATTTCAATTTAGCCACATCAATAAGATCTGTAAAAGACAAGCTCCCTCCATGATTACATAGATTTAAATAATCAGACCAAGCTTCATCAAAATTGGTTTGACTTTTCTCCCAAAATTGAAAAGCACAAACCTGAGCCAAGGTATAATCTATATAGTAAAATGGCACTTTGAATAGATGTCCTTGCTTTTGCCAAAACCTTCCAGAAAGTAAATATTCGTTGTTATCTTTGTCATTAGTTAAGCCGTATTTATCTTCAATTATCAGCCAACCTTTATTTCGCTCCTCAATTGAAATAGTTGGGTTTTCATACACAAAATGTTGAAACTCATCAATTGCAGCACCGTAGGGTAAAAAACTAAGCGATCCGCTTAAATGCGAAAACTTATACTTCTCTTCGTCTTCTTTAAAGAAGTTTTTCATCCATGGATAAGTGAAAAACTCCATACTCATTGAATGAATTTCACACGCTTCTAATGTGGGGAAATAATATTCCGCTAACGGTAACTCTTTACTTCTAAATACTTGAAATGCGTGCCCTGCTTCATGTGTTAAAACATCAATGTCATGAGATGTACCGTTGAAGTTTGAAAAAATGAAAGGATAACCATATTTACCGATAAACGTACAATAACCACCCGCCATTTTACCATCTTGCGCTTCTAAATCCATCAAGCCTTTTTCCATCATAAATTGGAAAAACTCATCTGTTTCACTAGATAACTCTTTGTACATTTTCTCCCCATTTTTGATAATCCATTTTGGATCACCTTTTGGAGTTGGATTTCCAGATTTAAACTTAAATCCAGCATCGTAATATTTCATATCCTCTAAACCAAGTCTTGACTTTTGTCTATCCTTTAGTTTATTAACTACAGGAACGACGTACTCATGAATTGCCTTTCTATACTCTGCAACTTCTTTCGAACTATAATCAGTTCTACTTAATTTTTTATATCCTAAATCAACATAATTGTCATAACCCATTTCAAGAGCCATCTTATGACGTACTTGAACTAGATCATGATACAATTGATCAAACGATTCTTGTTTTGCTTCTAAAGCATGGTATAAGGCCTCTGCTGATCTTTTTCTTAATAATCTATCAGATGATGACAACAATGGGGAAATATTACTTAATGAATATTGCTTTCCATCAATTTCAATCTTCATTTGAGCAATAATTACATTGTACTCGGAACTTAGTTTATTTTCCTCTTTTAAAAGGTTAATTGTTTTATCATCAAATGACTCAACAGTAACTTTTGCTAAATTGAAAAAATGAGGTCCAAACTCTTCAGATAACTCTTTTTTAAATTCACTATTTACAACAGCTTGATAATATTTATTAATGATCGCGCTATAAGCAGGAGAATTTTCATCAAAAAACTTATTTTCAGTATCGTAAAACTCATCCTTAGTATTGATGGAATGACGAATGCTTACAATTGTTTTACTGCTCTCCATTTCATTTCTAACATCTCTAATTTGATTCATTAAATGAATTTGAGATTGTGCAGAATCTGCGTTTGAAAAGTCTTGGATTAAAGAATTTAATGTAGAAGTGATTTTATCTAAATTCGGTCTTGAATATGGTAGGTCTTGAAATATCATTTTGAATAAAAAAAAAGGCTCACCAAGGTGAACCGTTTACATCTGTAAAATTATTTGTTATATTTTTTTTCCGTCTTTAAAACGTACTAGAAATGCTCCTGTAAAGCCTTGTTCTTGTGCCTTATTAATATTTGCTCTAGCGTCAGCTTCGGAAGAAAATTTGCCCGAGTAATATTTATAATACTTACCAACTTTATCAAAATGTACAGCTTGTAAGGAACCAAATGTATTCATCGATTTTTCAGTTGAGAACACACCTAATTGAACTTTAAATACTACTTCTGATTTAGCTACCGGTATTGTTGGTTGAACAATTTTTTCTTCAACAATGGCTTCTTTTACCTCCTCTTTAACTTCAGGGGTTAAAGTAAGCTTGTTTGTATCTAGAACTACTTCCGCAACTGGATCATTTCTATCAACAATAATTTCTTCCTTAGGGGCATTGACATTAGCGACTACTTCATCCTTTACTTTTTCTACAACAGCTGCTGGAGTATTTATAATTACAGGCTCTTTTTTTGGCGTATCTAATATTTTGATACTAGAATTAGCTAATTTATATTCTGATCTTTTACCATTTTTCACATAGTAAAACTTACCATTTAATTTAAATTCTCCTTTTTCATCACCGTAATAAACAAGCTTATATTCTGCATTAAAAGAATCTCCTTCTGGCATTGTTAACCAAATAATTCGAAGCTTTCCTTCCTCGTATATGAAGTTACCAGTAGCCGAGTTTAATTCAACTGCTTTAAAACCTTCTGGAATTGTCTCCATTAGTTTAGCAAATCCTTCTTCACCTTGTTTATTAATTTTCAGGGAAACAATACATTCCTGACCTTTTTTAATCTCAAAAGGGAAAATTTCTCGTTTTATTTCAACGGCAAACGTTGAAGTTGAAATACTTAATAAAAAAACAATTAAACTTAAACTCTTTCTCATAACTAAGTTTTTAAAAAAACAGTTCAAATATAAAATTAGAACTGTTTTTTAAAATTAACACTTTATTTATTTATTAACGAATCATATTTAAAAGTAATTCAAGACTACTAATCAAGAATGAAATTATTTTTTGTGTTTTGGGTCTAACGCATCCCTTAAACCTTCTCCAATTAGATTGTACACTGTAATTGTAATAAAAATTGCTACACCAGGGTATATTACCAACCACCATGCTTCAAACTCTGCTCTACCTCTACTTAATAAACTTCCCCAAGTTACTACGTCATCAGGAACACCAATACCTAAAAATGACAAACCGCTTTCAGTGAGAATCGCCGATGCAACACCAAAAGCAAAACTTACAAAAATTGGAGCTAAACCATTTGGTAAGGCATGTTTAACAATTATTCGATAATTAGAAAAACCTAACACTTTACCAGCTTCAATATACTCCATTTGCTTAATCCTTAACATCTCTGCTCTAATTAACCTCGCAATACCTGTCCATCCTGATAACCCAATAATAATCATTAGAACCCACAAACTTTTCTCGGAAATTATAGCTGACACGGAAATTATTAAAATCAAAATTGGCATTGAATTTAGAACTTCAATTATTCTACTTACAATTGCGTCAATAGGTATTGAAACTTCTTTTTTTAGAAAGGATCCAATTGCAATTTTCCGACCTATGAAACTAATTGTTAATGTTATTAGCGCAGCAATTATTAAGCTTAAAAACAAACTAAATACACCTTGTATAATACCATCATTAAATGCTTCTTCTAATGCTAAACTTCTTGCATGAAACCCATAAAAATAGGCGATAAACACACCGGTCCAAGTGAGCCAATATTGACTTCTTGAGAGTGTTAATCCATCATTACCAAAATAACCAGCAGCTGCTCCCAATATTAAGCCAATAACGACAGCAATCCCCATCGATATAATTCCAACTAATAAACTGATACGAGTGCCATGAATTAAGCCTGATGCAATATCTCTCCCTAATTTATCTGTCCCCAAATAATGTCTTAATCCACGTGGCAGTTCTACAATTACGCCTTTGTAATTCTTTAATCTTTGTGGAAAGTTTGGGTGAGCGTAATCTCTATTATATTTATCAATCGTATTTGGTGAATATGCTATTAGCGGCCAACATACACTCTCTAATTGAACTGTTCTCCAATCTATGTTTTGAAATTGAAAATTTATGGTGTCTTCATTTTCAATAACTTCTCCTGATGCCGTTTCATTAAACATTGTTTCAAAAGCCGGATAAAAACTGGTGTCTTTATATTTCATGTATAAAGGCTGATCATTCGCTATTATTGGAGACAATACAGCAAGTAAGACTAACAGAATCAAAATGTAGAAAGAAACCAAAGCAGGCTTATTCTTTTTAAACTGCTTCCATGCAAACTGTCGATATGTTAAGTTTTCTTCAATCATTTTTTACTGTAAGAAATTCTTGGATCAACAATCGCATATAATACATCTGAAATTAAATACCCCGTTACCGTTAACGCACCAGTTAAAGTGAAAACAGCAACAATCATTGGTATATCAATTCCTAATATCGCTTCATAAACAGCTCCTCCCATTCCTGGAATTCCAAAAATAGTTTCCAATATCACCGAACCTCCTATAGCTGCAGGAAATACATTAGAAAACATAGTTATAATCGGTAATAATCCATTTCTTAAACCATGCTTTAAAATGACGTGACGTTCAGATAGTCCTTTTGCTCTTGCTGTTCTAATATAATCTGCACCTAAAACATCAATCATACTTACTCTCATAATTCTATTCGTAAAAGCAAACGAACTATAGGTGAAAGCAATAATTGGCAACACAAAATATGGTGCCTGATGCTTAATGCTATCCATATCATACCAAGACCAATCGTTATTATATGTCGCTGGGTTTTTGACTCCATTTGAAGGAAACCAAAGCAGATTGTCAGGGTTTGAGAACTGATATAACAACCACGTTGCTACAAAGAAACTTGGTAAACTGTAAAGCATAAAGACTAAAACAGATACAACATTATCAAATAAAGTATCCTTCTTAT
>JAQXEE010000039.1 GCA_029251005.1 Flavobacteriales bacterium
AAAAAACAGAATACAAAATATAATAAAACCATAACTATGAAAAAGTCAACCTATTTATTCGCCATAGCACTTGGAGTAAGCACAATCTCCTTAGCACAAAATGTAGGGATTAACACCGATGGGAGTGATCCTGATACCGATGCATTACTACACCTTTTAAACACAAACAGCACCGCTTTAGATCCATTAATACGGTTAGAAAACCAACAAAATGCTTCGGTAAATGGAATTGAATTACTTAATTCGGGTGGCGCAACAGCCGCTGAGTGGGATTTATATATTCCATCTACTAAAACCGATTTTAGGGTAAGTAACGGTACAACCGACCATGTAACCATTCAAAACGATGGTGATGTGGGTATTGGAACTTCTTCACCAACAGCTACTTTAGATGTAGACGGTTCGGCCATTTTTAACGAAAGTGGTTCGGCTAAAGACTTTAGGATAGAATCCGCTGCCAATACACATCATTTTTTTATTGACGGTACCAACAATGAAATAGGTGTAAACACATCAACACCCGCCAGCACAATAGATATACAAGGCAGCATGGGCTTAAAAGTAACAACAATCACCTCTGCCACAACTTTGGATCAAACGCATAATGTAGTTTTATGTAATACAGGAGCTTATACAGTAACGCTTCCTGCAGCAGCTTCTAACACCGGAAAAGTATATTACATTAAAAATATCGATAGTGATGGGGATAATATTAATATAGACGGAAATGGAAGTGAAACCATAGATGGAGCAACAATTTATGTTTTACATTCCTATAATGACGGAATTAGAATAGTTAGTGATGGAACTGGATGGCATGCAATTGAGGAGTCACTGTCACCGGTTTACGAAGCATCATTTACTGCAATTAATTGCGATGCATCAACCTTTACTTGGAGTGACGTAACCAATGCCACTACCGGTAAAACTTGGATGGACAGAAACTTAGGAGCAACACAAGTAGCCACCAGTAGTAACGATGCAGACAGCTACGGCGATTTATACCAATGGGGTAGAGCAAAAGATGGGCACCAATGTAGAACATCAAGCACAACTTCCACCAATAGCTCAGATAATGTTCCAGGTCACGGTAATTTTATAACAGAGGGAAGTTCTCCTGAGGATTGGCGAAGCCCACAAAACATTAATTTATGGCAAGGTACCAGAGGCATAAACAATCCTTGTCCGGGTGGTTACCGTTTACCAACAGAAACGGAATTAGATAACGAGCATCTTTCTTGGGGTTCTGACAATGCCGCCGGCGCTTTTGGCTCCGTTTTAAAATTGCCCGTGGCGGGCTACCGCGTCTACAGCAGTGGTTCGCTCACTTATGTAGGTACCGGCGGCTACTATTGGAGTAGTACGGTTAGCGGTACAAATGCACGCCGCCTGGACTTCTATAGCGATGCCCGCATGAACGCCAGCTACCGAGCCTACGGATTTTCTGTTCGTTGCCTTAAGGATTGACACTTTGAAAAGCGTAGCGATTTGATACTTTGACACTTTATCCTACCATCCCGTTAGGGTGGTAGGATTTTATTACCGCGCAGCGG
>JAQXEE010000051.1 GCA_029251005.1 Flavobacteriales bacterium
CATTCTTGGAATGTTGCTTCTGCAGACACTTTCTTATTGGATATCTGTGCGGGAACTTACATTGACACGGTTACCGATGGAGCAGGGTGTTTAGATACGTTCACTTTTATTGTAAGTGAACCAGATAGTTTACAAGCAATTATAACAGATACAACGGATGTTGTTTGTAGTTACAGCACCAATGGTCAAGCTATAGTCACTCCAAGAGGTGGAACTCCAGTTTTTCTATACAATTGGTATGATGCTGGAGGTGATTTAGACTCAGTTGCATCAGGTTTGGTAGCTGGAACTTATCACGTAGAAGTAATTGATGCTAAAGGCTGTATTGACACAGGAGAAGTTGTAGTAAAAGCTCCTGTGGCTCTTGCGATTGAGGAAGACTCAGTTCCATCAACATGTTCTGGGATTTGTGATGGTGTTGCTCTTATAAGTGTTACTGGAGGAACAGGGGCTTATACCTATGATTGGTTTGAAAATGGAAATATAGATAACGACTCTTTATATAATATTTGTGCAGACACTTTTAGCGTTAAGGTTACCGATATTAATGGATGTTTAGATACTGCACATGTAATTGTAACACAACCAGTGTCGATTATTGCATCTATAATTGACACCACTAATGTTAACTGTAATCAAGGAAGTGATGGTGGTGCAGTAGTTACTGGATTGGGAGGGACTCTACCGTATACATATTGGTGGAATGATGCATCTAATCAAACAAATGACACTGCTATCGGATTGTTAGCGGGAACTTATCGAGTTGCGGTTATTGATTTAAATGGTTGTTCGGACACAACAGAAATTATAATTTCTGAACCGGAAGCTTGGAACCATTTTAAAGATTCTACTCAAGCTTCTTGTTATGCAGATTGCGATGGTCAAATAACGGTTACTCCTGGAGGTGGAACTGCTCCATATACTCATAGTTGGACAACGGGTTCAGAATCCTCAACAGTAATTAATTTATGTCAAGGGGTTTACACAGATACAATTACGGATGCTAGAGGTTGTGCAGATACTCTGATTACATATATTTTTCATCCCGACTCTTTGCAAGTGTTGCCAAGCGTAATAAATAATGTTTTGTGTTTTGGCGATAGTACTGCTATGGCTTATGCATCAGGTTTAGGAGGAACAGCCCCTTACTTTTATCAATGGGGAGATCCAATTATTTATTCAGGTGATACTTTATCAAATATGATAGCAGATACCTTTAAGGTTGTTATTACAGATAGTTTTGGTTGTACAGACGCAAATCAAGTTATATTTACTTCACCTACTGAATTAACTACTTCCATTACGGATACTGTTCATGCAAATTGCATTTGTAATGCCTCTGCTACTGTAACTCCAGTTGGTGGAGCTGGGAGATACACTTATTTGTGGAATGATTTAGGATTTCAAACGGATTCAGTAGCTGTAGGACTTTGCACAGGTGGTTATGAAGTTGTAGTTGCCGATATAAATGGTTGCTTAGATACCGCATTTGTAACAATAAGAGATACTTCTTTATTTACAATTTCAATTACAGATACTACGCATGTTGCTTGTAATAATATATGTAAAGGAGAGGCGATCGTAACTCCTTCTTTAGGTAAAACTCCTTATACATATGAATGGTCGGATCCATTATTTACAACGGATTCAACTGTAACTGGTGTTTGCGCAGGAGTTCTAACCGTAACAGTGACTGATAGTGAAGGTTGCGTTAGGTTTGAAAATGTAACGATTAATGAACCGGACTCTTTAATTGGAATACCAATGTTCACTAGTCCATCTTGTAAGGGTGATACCAACGGTATTGCTTGGGTTAGTGTTTCAGGAGGAAATTCTCCTTACTTTCATTCTTGGGATACTACTAGTGTAAACGATACAGTTTATAATGTTGGAATTGGAACATATACCAATACTATTTCAGATGCAAACGGTTGTTTGGACACTGTTTCTGTTATTGTAAAAGAGCCTACTCTATTAACATCTAGAGTAGATAGTATTAACATAAGTTGTAATGGGGTAGGAGACGGAGTAGTTTGGTCTGAAACCACTGGAGGAACTCTACCATATCACTATCAATGGAATGATGCGTCAAGTGCAACAACAGACTCAGTTAAAGGTTTAACTCCTGGAATTTACACATCAATTGTTACTGATCTTCATGGTTGCTCTGATACGGATAGTGTTGCGATTACCGAGCCGTTATTGTTAGTTTCATCAATTACGGATACATCACATGTAAGTTGTTTATGTACAGGTGTTGCGATTGCTACGCCATTAGGAGGAACTGCTCCTTACACGTATTCATGGAATGATCCATTAAATCAAACGGATAGTACTGCTACTGGACTATGTGCCGGTAATTACACTGTTAATATAACCGACTTTAATGGTTGTACCGACACCTCTTATGTTATAATAAGAGATACTTCAAACTTTATAACCTCTATAGTTGATACCAATATGGTTTCATGTAATATGATGTGTAATGGTTCAGCTTTAGCAAGAGCCGAAAATGGAGTTCAACCTTATTCATTTACTTGGAATGATCCGGAGTCAACAACTGATTCATTAGTTAATGGATTGTGCGCAGGATCTTACACTGTAAACATTGCTGATGCAATTGGATGTACACATAATTTAAATGTTACAATTACAGAGCCAACAGCTATTAATATTGTTCTAGTTGATACGAATATAAGTTGTAACGGAATCTGTAATGGATCGATCGAAGCGATTATTACAGGAGGAACCTCTCCATATTCTATTGACTGGAATGACCCTTCTTTACCAGTTGACACGACTTACATAGATTCATTATGTGTTGGACCAATCGAAATTGAAGTAAATGATAAAAATGGTTGTGTATTGATTGAGAAGGATACGATAACTGAACCGGCAGATTTAGTAGCTTTTGTTAATCCATTTAATCATGTTTCTTGTTTTGGCTCAAATGATGCTGAACTAAGTACTCTTCCAACTGGAGGAACTTCTCCTTATGCATATTCTTGGAGTAGTGGAGAAAACTCTAAAAAGATTTCAGGAAAAGGTCCTGGAACATATAATGTAATTATTACAGACACGAATAATTGCTCCGATTTTAGTTCAATTGTAATTACCGAACCAAAGGTATTAGCTGCTTCGATAACAGATGTGAAGCATGTATTGTGTGGAGGTTTTGGAACAGGCTCTGCAACAGCTACAGTGACCGGCGGAACAAGACCTTACTCCTATAATTGGTTTAATGCCCCAGGATCTCAAACAGATTCTACTGCTACAAACTTACCAGCCGGAATTTATAACGTTGAAATTGTAGATGCGAATGGTTGTAATGATACTTCCGAAGTGATTATTACTGAACCAGCATTATTTACAAACAGCATAACAAACTCAACCTCTACGAGCTGTACTGTTTGTGACGGAACTGCATTTGTTACTCCTGTAGGTGGAACACTACCCTATTCCTATAATTGGTATGACGCCCCAGAAGTTCAAACAGATAGTTTAGCTCTTGCATTGTGTGCAGCAGTTTATCATGTTGAAGTTATAGATGGAAATGGTTGTGCTGATACAATTCAACATGTAACGACCGGTCCTGACGGGTTAACAGCTGGGATTTTAGATACAACAATGGTTTCATGTAATGGGTTATGTGATGCTATCGCAATTGCTACTGGATATGCAGGATCTGCTCCATATACATATACATGGGATGACTCTTCAATAACACTAAATGATACAGTGCAAAATCTTTGTGCTGGATTATATTCTGTTTTGGTGGAAGATGCTAATGGATGTTTAGCTACTGCTCAAGTAACGATTACAGAGCCTGAAGTTTTAGTCGCTTCTCTTTTAGATACAAACTCAACAGGTTGTGCTTCACCATGTTCAGGTGAGGCATCAGTTACTACTATTGGAGGAACTGGAAATTATACTTATTCTTGGGATGATTGGTCGAGTCAGACAACTAGTACAGCAACAGATTTATGTGCTGCTCAATATACGGTGACGGTTACAGATGCCAGCGGTTGTAGTGATACCGCATTTGCTGTTGTCACTGGACCTAGTAATTTAACAGTTGCTATCGATTCTATAGTAGATATTACATGTAACGGCGTTTGTGATGGTAATGCAGCTATTACAGCTCAAGGAGGTGTTGGAGCATATACTTATTTATGGAATGATCCATCTTTAACTACCGACTCTGTGATTACTGGTTTATGTTCAGGAATCACAATTGGTCAGGTAACGGATGGAAATGGGTGTTTAGCTTTTACAAATGTTAACATTATTGAACCAGCTGAATTACTTGTTTCAATTGGGGATAGTTCAGACATTGTTTGTAATGGTTTTGCTGAAGGTTGGGCTAGCGTAAGTTATTCAGGAGGAACAGCTCCCTATAGTGTTGTTTGGAATGATGAAAAAATTCAAACTACAGATACTGTAAAGGATTTAATTTCAGGAACTTATACTGTGACCGTAACAGATGCAAAAGGATGTTCAGGCCAAGCTTCTGTAACACTTTCAGAACCGGCTAAAATAACTGCGAATACATCTAGTTTACAACATGTCCTTTGTACAGGGTTTTGTATTGGAGAAGCGAAGTTAACCGTTTCGGGAGGAACTATTGGTGGTGGTTATTCTTATTTATGGGAAGATGGACAAACTTCATCAGAAGCAGTTAACTTATGTTCCGGTTATCAAACATACCAAGTTACCGATGGATTTGGATGTGTTTTAACTGATTCTGTTGAAATATTAGATCAAAACAACTTTACTGCAGAATTTAGCGGAACAGGTGTTAGTTGTAATGGTGATTGTAATGGAGCAATAACAGTTACACCCTCGGGAGGAACAACACCATACACTCACTCATGGACTCAAGGAGCTAAAACGGATGTTTTAATTAGTCTTTGCCCAGGATATTACACAGATACTGTTTCTGACGCAAATGGATGTTTCTTAGTTGATAGCTTCGAAGTAGAGGAGCCACCAATTTTCGTTACAGAAATTACAGATAGTCTTAATCTAAAATGTTTTGAGTCATGTGATGGAAAAGCTTTTGCTCAAGGAAATGGAGGGACTTCTCCTTATCAATTTACATGGTACAATTCATTAGCTTCACAAGTGAACGATACTGCATATAATTTATGTGCATCTACTTACTATGTATTAGGTGAAGACGCAAATGGTTGTCAATTTGAGGATACGATATCATTAACTCAACCAGCAAATATTACGGTCTCATTAGATGCTCAAACCGATATTTCTTGCAATGGAGCATGTGATGGAGCGGCAACTGTTTCTGCAATTGGTGGGTCAGGAAGTCTTTTGTTTACATGGGGCGATGAAAGTAATTTATTGTCCAGAACAGATTTGTGTGCAGATGAATATACAATACTGATAACAGATGATAGTTTATGTGTTGATAGTCTTGTTATTAATTTAACACAGCCAGATTCCTTATTTGCCGCAATCACAGATACTTCACACATTGTTTGTGCTAATGTTTGTGATGGATCTGCAACGGTTGGGGAAACTGGAGGTACAGCACCTTATTCTTACAATTGGTATGATGCTGGAAACTTAACCTCTAGTACAATTAACAACCAATGTGTTGGGAGATATCATGCAGAGGTTACAGATGCTATGGGTTGTAAAGATACAGCTGAAGTTACGATTAATGACTTTAGGCTGTTAACGGTTTCTGTAGATATTTCTAATATTAGTTGTAATGGTATATGTGATGGTGTAGCAGCTGCAGTAGCAGTTGGAGGTGTTGAGCCGTATACTTATTCATGGCAGTTTGGGGAATCCACAGATTCTATAAAAGATTTATGTGAAGGGAATTATATTTTAACGGTTACCGATTTTGAAAATTGTAGTGCAGGAGCTTCAGGAATGGTAATCGAGCCACCCGTTTTAACATCATCTGTTATTGATAGTGCTAACCTTGATTGTTTTGGAGTTTGTGATGGTTATGCAACAATTTCCCCTTCTGGAGGAACGAGTCCATACATATATGTTTGGAATGATGACTTAAATCAAACATCATATACAGCAACAGGATTGTGTGCTGAAATTTATAAAGCAGTTATTACAGATAATAATGGATGTAAGGACTCAAGCAATGTTCATATAGGTCAACCTGATTCTATTTTTACTACAATACTTGAAAGACAAGCAAACTGTACAAATTTGGCGGATGGGTCAGTAGACTTATCAGTAAACGGAGGAACAGCAAATTATTCTTACAGTTGGACTTCACCTAATGGATATGTTAGTTCGAATGAGGACATCGAAAACTTGTCAATTGGAGCTTATGAAGTTACAATTATAGATGAAAATGGATGTTCCCATTTGGATACAGCAACGATAACTGAGGTTAATGTTATTAATGCAAATGCTGGCGATGATAAAACAATCTGTAATGAGGACAGTGTATTGTTAGTTGGAACTGGTGGATTACTTTATTCATGGTCTGAGGGAGGTTTATCCGATTCTAACTATGTAAATCCGTCAACAACTACTGAGTATATATTAACTGTGTTTAACAACGGATGTTCGGATACTGATACGGTAATTGTTAACGTAAATGAATTGCCAGATCTCGTGGCATCTACTACAGACAATCTGATTCTTGAAAATACTACAGCGCAGCTTACAGTTTCTGGAGCAGGAATGGGTGCTATTTATGATTGGAATCCTCCAATTGGATTAAATGATCCTACAATTCAAAACCCAATTGTTTCAGCTACAGAAGGGGTTACTTACTTTGTAACTGGAACAGATCTAAACGGTTGTTCAGATACCGCTTCTGTTAGAATTGATGTTGCATCTACAATTGTCTTCCCTGATGGAATTACACCTAACGGAGACGGATTGAATGAATTTTGGATTATTCAATTGATTGATGAATTTCCTGATGCAAATGTTAAAATATTTAATAGGTGGGGGCAAAAAGTATTTGAAAGTAAAAGATACGTAGATCAATGGGATGGAACTAATAACGGTAAGAAATTACCAGTTGGAACTTATTATTACTTGATTGATTTAGGACCTAATCAAGAAAAATTTACGGGACCAATCACTTTAATGAGATAAAATGAAAGTGATGAATTTAAGCAAAACAAGAACATTGGATAAGAAGAGATTATATATCAAGTTACTTTCGACTTTACTGTTGATTATAGGCTTTCAACTAAAGGCTCAGCAGTTGCCGTTATTTACTCAATATTTGTTTAACAAATATGTGTTTAATCCTGCTGTTACTGGAACAGAAGATAATTTTTCAGCGACGGCAAATTATAGATATCAATGGCAAGGTGTAACAGATGCACCGCGCACATATATAATGTCAGTTCATGGTCCGCATAAGTTTAAAAGTTTTGGTTTAGGAGGAGCTTTGTATACAGATGTAACAGGTCCAACAAGCAAAACAGGTGCTTATTTATCTTACGCTTATCATTTACAGGTAACAGATAATACTAAATTATCATTAGGATTAAGTGGAGGATTACTACAATATAGAGTTGATGGAACTAAAATTACCTTAGCTGACCCGGGAGATTTAGCATTAGTAAATACGCTTTTAAATAAGGTCATTCCTGATTTTGGTTTTGGCGGATATTGGTATGGAGATAAATTTTATGTTGGATTATCTGTTCCACAGTTTATTCAAGGGCGTTTAGATTTTTCTGATGATGGAGCTCAATCCTTAAGTCGACTTACGTCTCATTTTTATTTAAATAGTGGATACACCTTTAACGTAAATAATGATTTCGGATTTGAACCGTCTATGATGATGAGATTCTCTTATCCTGTAATTCCTCAGTTAGACATTGCCTTTAGAGCGATTTATCAGGATAGTTATTATTTAGGATTGATGAAAAGAACTCAAGACGCTTTTGCAGTAATGGCAGGTTATCAAACAGTAAATAAAAAGTTTACTTTTGGATACTCGTATGACATAACACAAAATGAACTGTCTGTTTTTAGTAACGGTTCTCATGAGCTAATGGTAAAAGCTACTTTTGGTGATATTAAGTCAAAACATAGATCTCAAAAATTCAAGAAAAAGAGACGGTCAAAATTAGATCGTTTGGAAAAAAAGTTAAAACGATTAGGAGACGGAGAGAATACAGAGGGTGAATCTATCGAAGACGGCGACATGGAGTATTATGATGATTCAGTTAACGATCAATCGAATGAGAAATCAACAACCGAAGCAGATGACTCAAAAACATTAGAACAAAAATTAGCTGCAGTTGAGCAGAAAGATAGAATGCTTAGAGCTAAAGTAAGAGTGTTGAGAGATGAAGCTGAAGCTGCTGGGTATAGTAGCCCTAATGATTCTGGCTTTCCGAAGAGAAATCAATATTTAGAAGCATTGGATCAAATTAAGGAAGTATACCGTCAGAAAAAGGAGCTAGATGCTTTATTAGATTAAAGTTTTTTTAACCCAATTGTATTTAAAATCATTTATTTAACTTCGCTGAAAATTATAGGTGATGTTGAGAGTTTTTTCAATTTTATTTTTGATGTCTTTTTTATTCTTTTCTTGTGAAAAGAAAGGAGAAATTATACTGGTGGATGAGCAAGTGAAAGACTTAAAAGTGTCCTTTTCATCAGATAATTTAGATAAAAATCATCTTGCATTTATTGGAAAAGAAGAAATAAAAATTGTTC
Source organism: Flavobacteriales bacterium (assembly GCA_029251005.1). Taxonomy (GTDB): domain Bacteria; phylum Bacteroidota; class Bacteroidia; order Flavobacteriales_C. The sequence goes on from JAQXEE010000051.1 coordinate 8,686, forward strand.
CGGTTGCAATAGCTGGAGGTTTCAACGTCAAAGTCAAGAAAAATACTATTTTTTCAAAAAAGGTATTTGATCTTTTTTCAGTGAAAGATTCTAACAGCGTAGCGTCTTTTCAAAAAATAGATTTATTTCAAGCTGCTCTAAAAACTCAAAAGTTAATCGGATTAAAATCTAAATTTCTTAATGTTTCTTTTCAAGATAGTATCGCAACAATGTACTTTCAGGAAGGATTTGATAAAAGAATTATAGAAAGTAATAAAAACAGAGAGGGATTATTATTCACCTTTTCGGATCAGTTAAATATTGAGTTTTGTCCTAAAAGAGCAAATAAGGATAGTTTAAAAAAAGTAACTTCAATTTTAATTTCTGATTGGTTAAATGGGAAAGTGAATGTAGAATGTGTTTTTGATTTACGTAAAACAGCTCAGTTTTTATCGGTTCAAAAATCGTTTGATTTGTTAAGATCTAAAAACTTGGCTCTAAATTATTATTTAAATCCAGTTTCTAATTTGCTAGAACCTTTTGTTTCTTATACAACTCAAAAGACTCAAGATGCAATTGAATCAAAATTATTAACCGAACAAAAAGTTTTGGAAAGGTTAGCGTTAACTTCAAAAGAAATAGAGTTTATACAAAACGAATTAAAGGATCATATTTATAGTTCAAACTTCCCTTCGTTAATCGAAATTGATGCCCCCGATTCTATTTCAGGATTCGTTAGTTGTTTGGATATTTCCGGATTTAAAGAGTATTTTGAAAAAGTAAATACAGGGTATTCTTTAAAACAAAAAAATACGATTATTAATAAAGCTGTAATCATTCCAGCAGGTTTAAAAATTAACTTTAACCCAGGAGATCAAGTTGATTTCCAATCTAAAGGATTTATAGTTTCAAATTCACCAGTTTTTTTCAACGGATCGCAAGGAAATCTTATTAAAGTAATAAGCACCGATTCTACAGGAATGGGAATTCATGTAGTAAACGCTGGAACATATTCTCAAATTAATTATACGGAATTTTCAAATCAATCCAATTTGAAATATGGAAACTGGAGTTTGCCAAGTGCGGTTACTTTTTATGAGTCTCCTGTTAAAATTGATTACTCTAATTTTATAAACAATCAAAGTGAAGATGGGCTGAATTTATTTAGATCTTATCCATTTGAGGTTTCCAATTCAACATTTAAAAACACATTTTCAGATGCATTCGATGCAGATTTTAGCGATGGAACTCTAACAAATTGTAATTTCATTAATGCAGGAAATGATGCAATCGATATTTCAGGGAGTACAATAGTAGTTAAAGGTTGTGTGTTTGATAAGGTTGCGGATAAGGCATTAAGCGCAGGAGAAGACAGCAAAATGACTTTGGATAGTATTAAAATAGACGGAGCTTCTTTAGCTGTTGTGGCAAAAGATCTTTCAAAGGTAATTATCTCTAATTCGGAGATTTTAAATTCAGAGGTAGTTTATTGTGCTTTTCAAAAAAAGCAAGAATTTGGACCGTCTATTATTGTTGCTAATAATGTTACTTTTACAGTTTTTAAAGAAGAAAATTTAATTGAAGAAAAGTCAACGCTTAGAATAGATGGTGAAAAAATACATGACTACCGCGATGATGTAAGAAAGTATTTATACGGAAACGAATTTGGAAAAGAGACTGTTAAATAATATTCATAATTCACTAAATGCTTTCGAACCTATCACTCTTAAGGAGATGGACGGAGTAAGTTTAATGAATAGAACGGATACAAAATTTGTATTTGAAGCGGAACTGCTACCTCAAATTTTGGAGAAAGTTTCACCGCATTATAAATCATTAGAGATTTCGGGTAACAGATACGCTAATTATAAAACAGATTACTTTGATACGAGCGATTTCTACATGTATATCGCCCACCAAAATGGTAAGTTAAATAGATATAAAATTAGATATCGTGAATATGTTGGATCTGACCTTTCATTTCTAGAAGTGAAATTTAAGACGAACAAAGGGAAAACCATGAAGTCTAGAATAAAGGCTTGGGCAGGTGAAAATGAATTCAATACAACTGATACGACGTTTTTAAATGAAAAAACACCATTTGATGTGTCTAATTTACAACACGTATTAACAAATAATTTTTCCCGAATTACATTGGTAAGTAATACGGATAAAGAGCGATTAACAATCGATTTTCACCTTCAGTTTGCAAAGAACGATAATATTAAACAATTAGCTAATTTGGTGATAGCGGAAGTAAAACAAGAAAACGTAAATAGAGCTTCTCAAGTAATGAAAATCTTAAAAGATTTTAGTATTAGAGAAGCTAGTTTTAGTAAATACGCTACTGGTT
>JAQXEE010000003.1 GCA_029251005.1 Flavobacteriales bacterium
TTGAGTCAAAAAACCACCACCATAACTTCTGCCACAACCTTGGATAACACCCATAATATAATATTGTGCAATACAGGTTCCTACACAGTTACCCTACCCGCTGCAAGTTCAAATACCAACAGATTATATACCATTAAAAACATTGATACCGACGGGGACGACATCACCATTGATGGTAACGCAAGTGAAACCATTGATGGTACTACAACTTTTAACTTATCTGCTTACAATCAAACAATTACAATTGCTAGTGATGGTTCCAATTGGTTTATTATTGAATTAAATTAACTGGAATAGGCTTGCATAAAAACAACAACATGAAACGAGCCACGAACCAAACGTTCACAAACGCAAATGAATATAACGTGACGAACAACATATGACCTTTAAAAAATAAATTATACACATATGAAAAAATCAACATATTTATTCGCTTTAGCCCTTGGAGTAAGCACATTAACCTTTGCTCAAAACGTAGGAATAAATACCGATGGGAGTGATCCAGATTCGGATGCAATTTTGCACATTAACAACCACAGTGGTTCCAGTGCCGATTCATCTATTATCAGAATAGAGAATGCACAAAATGGTGCCAACGATGTTACCGGTGTTGAGCTATACAACAGTGGCACGGGCGCAACTGCTAAATGGGATGTGTACATCCCTGCATCTGGAAGTACCGATTTACGCATCAACAACAATGGCTCCGACCATGTAACCATACAAAACGATGGGGATGTGGGGATTGGAACAACTTCACCAGTAAGCACACTTGATGTTAATGGAAGTGTAGGTTATGCCGTTACTAACATAACTTCTGCTACTACATTAGACAATACTCACAATGTAGTACTATGTAACACAGGAGCCTATACGGTTACCCTTCCCGCAGCAGCATCCAACACAGGTAGAATTTACTACATTAAAAACATCGATACCGATGGAGATGACATTACCATTGATGGAAATGGAGCCGAAACCATTGATGGTTCGGCTACCTATGTTTTAGATACATACTTACGAAATATAAAAATTATTAGTGATGGAAGTAATTGGCATGTTATTTCAGATGGTAATAACGGCTCCTTAACAACACTTACCTGCGCATCCTCTACCGATTACGGAACACTTACCGATGCTGTAGCAGCCAGTGGAGTGAGTAGCACAATACCTTACACAGTTGGAAACGGGGGAACCCATAGTGGACAAACGGTAACTTCCACAGTTGTAACAGGTTTAACAGCTACTTTAACAGCTGGGTCATTTGCCTTAGGCTCGGATAGTTTAACTTATACTATTACAGGAACACCGGCAAGTGATGGAACAGCAAGTTTTGCGATTAATATTGGTGGACAAACTTGTACTTTAACACGTACGGTGAATCCGCCTTTTACATGTGGTACAGACGATGTAACATGGACTTATAACGGGGGAAGTGTTACTTATGGAACAGTTTTATCTTCTACAGGGGAATGTTGGATGGATCGTAACTTAGGCGCCTCGCAAGTGGCAACTTCTTCTAACGATGCTAATTCCTACGGTGATTTGTTCCAATGGGGACGAGGCGATGACGGACATCAAGACAGATCTTCAAGTACTACTTCCACTAATGCGGACTCACCTGGCCATGGAAATTTCATAACAGAAGGAAGTTCACCTTATGATTGGAGAAGTACCCAAGATGATAACTTATGGAATGGAGAAAGCGCTACCAACAACCCTTGCCCAAGTGGTTGGCGCTTGCCAACAGAAACCGAATGGGATGCTGAACTTACTTCAGAAAGTATTACAAATGCTGCCTCAGCATACAGCTCCGTTTTAAAATTGCCCAAGGCGGGCCGCCGCAACGGCAGCAATGGTTTGCTCTACGATGTAGGTGGCCGCGGTCGCTATTGGAGTAGTACGGTTAGCGGTACGAGTGCGCGCCGCCTATACTTCCATGGTAGCGGTACCGGTATGAGCACCTTCTACCGAGCATACGGAAACTCTGTACGTTGCCTTAAGGATTGACCTTTTGAAAGCGTAGCGCTTTGACAATTTGACACTTTATCCTACCATCCCGTTAGGGTGGTAGGATTTTATTACCGCGTAGCGGTTGGTTTAAAAAAAAGCATTTACATGACAATTGCAGAGAAGATAGATTTAGTAAAAAGTAGCATCAACTTATTTATGGATAAAATATAGATACACCCATATTGATTAGTCTTCATTTTTTAGGTACCCCACTGGCGCGCGTTTATTCACAAAGTTTATATTCTCATTGGAGTTCCCCGATAGTTTTCGGGACAGGCAAGATTTGCCATGAAAAATGGCTCGGAGGCAACGGGTGCTGAATTTACTCAGAAAGTGATTGGTAATAAGTACGTCACGCGATGCAATTGCGCCAAGTGGGACGATTGAAGAATCTAAAATAAAATTGTAAAGCAAGCGCTAAAACATAGTTAGAGGTTCTTCGCTACGCTCTGGATGAACTGTGCTTAAAAACAAATATTATCTCCATGATTTTCTGAATAATTCATTTGAGATTTACCAATAGCAAATGCTTGTTTAAGTAATTTGTTGGCAATGGCTA
>JAQXEE010000043.1 GCA_029251005.1 Flavobacteriales bacterium
CTTGTATTTTTGGTTTTTGGCGGAGTTAATGGTGTTGTAGCCAAATTCCTGAGCGATTATTTCCCAGGTTTTGCATTCGTAGTAGAAGGCCTTGAACAGTTTTAGGCAGCTTTCGGAAATTTTGGCGAGGATGGGAGCTAGTTTATCAAGATGGTTTTCGGGTTCTTCGAGAAGGCTTACGTCTTCGACGTCATAAATTTCATAGTATTCGCTGTTGAGTTCTCTGTTTGATTTTCTGAGTTGTTTTAGCCATAGGTTTCGGCAACATGAATACAGGTAGGTTCCTACTTTGCAGGTGAATTCAAATTCGGGGGTTTTTACTTTTTCAAGGAGTACCACTACTCCATCCTGAAAAATATCCTGAGCATCAGCACTGGAACCGGAGTTTTGAATGACGTAATCCCGGATTTTAGGGTACTCATTTTCATAAATCTCTTCAAAAGCGGAACTGTCTCCAACGGCTAGTCCTATAATTAAATCATTTTCGATGTTGTCTTGTTCTGAGATGATGTTTTCCGATGATTCCTCACTCAATTCATCATGATCTATATCAAAAGATATATCCTCATTAAATAATGATATTTTTTTACTGAATGTTTGAAATTCGGAAACTCCCGACTCGCTTTTTGAGGCTGTTTCGGAAAAGTGCTCTTGATAAATTGCTTTAATTTCTAGTTTTTTGAGTTCTCGAAAATAAAAATGCAGATTAATTAAGTCCTTTATTTTACTGGACTCTACTCCTGATTTTCGCCAGTTTAAATAATCCTGATAAAAAAAATCTTCTTCCATTGGGTGACTTTTTAAAAGCTTAGGGTATCAACTAATGTAAATAACCTTTTAATTAAACAAAAATGAGAAGAAAAGAAAAAACACATTATGTAATTGTTTTGGATCAGAGTGGTTCAATGGATGTAATTAAAAACACGGTGATTAGTTCGTTTAACGAGCAGTTGCAGAGTTTGCAAAAGCAATCGAAGGAAATGGATATTGAGGTTACGCTTTCTGTTTTTAACGATACCACAACGCTGCTGAATCTGAGTTCGAAAATTGGAGACATTAAGAAATTGAACAACAAAAACTATCAGCCCGATAGCCTTACGGCTTTATATGATGCCATAATAATCACCTACAATAAGATGAAGCATAATATTAATAAGAATGATCATTTTGTGGCTTTGGTTTTAACCGATGGTATGGAAAACTCCTCAAAGGAATACAGCAATAAAGATGTGCAAAGGCTGATTAAAAAAGTTGAAAAGCGAGGTGGTGTTTTTAATTTTCTTTGTTCCGATATTGATGTTAATCATTATGCTGAAAACCTCGACCATCAAATTGAAAGTAATCTTTGTTTTTTTGCCAAAAGTTTTGATGTTGACCTAAAGACAAAGCTTAACGAGGTAACGGAATCGGTATTGAATGCTAGTAAGCAAAAAAGTAAATAGAGCGATGTTTAAAATAAAAGGAGAAATAAAGGTAATTGGAGAAGCTGTTCAAGTGACGGAAAAGTTTAAAAAGAGAGCGTTTGTTTTGATTGACGATTCTTCTCAGTATCCACAGTATATCAACTTTCAATTGACTCAGGATCGTTGCGAATTGCTTAAGGATTGTCAAATTGGACAGCAAATTGAGGTAAACTTTAATATTAGAGGAAAAGAATGGACGGATAAAGAAGGTAATATAAGGTACTTCAATTCACTTGATGTTTGGCGAATTGAGAATCAAGAAAATATTGTTGAACCATTACCAGTAATACCAAGTTTTTTGGACACTGATGAAGATGATGTTTTGCCATTTTAACTAAAAAAAATTATCTGATGAAAGTAAATGAATTGATTAAGAGCAGAATCGAATATTTAAATTATGCTCCTGTAAAAGAGATAGTAGGTGTACCTACAGGCTTTAGTAATATTGATAAAAAAATTGGTGGTTTTAAGCAAGGAGAATTGATAATAATAGGTGGACGACCCGGAATGGGGAAGTCTACCTTTGCTATTCAGTTGACCTTACAAATATCAAAATCTTCTTACAAAGTACTTTATGTTAACTTGGATTTCACGCAAGACTGGATGACTGATAAGCTTATTTCACAAATGGAAGACATTTGTTTAAGTGAAATTCAGAATGGTAATTTTAAGAATAATGATGAATTAAAAATTGATCAAGCAGTAACCTCTTCGGAAGCTATGGATCTTACTATAGTGCAAGATTGTTTTAATGTTGAAGACTTGGAAAAGATTGTGAGTGAAAAAGCACCCAAAGTTTTGATAATTGATTTTATTCAGATGTTAACTTCGGGTTTAGTTGAACAAGAAAAGGATTTAACCCAAGTGGTTAAAAGGATAAAACGGATGGCTTTAGAAAAAGGAATAGTTATTATAGCGCTTAGTCAATTAAATCGAAATCTTGAATACCGCGGAGGTGATTCCAGACCACGATTGCAGGATTTAAAAGGCAGTGGAGCAATTGA
>JAQXEE010000049.1 GCA_029251005.1 Flavobacteriales bacterium
ATAAAAAAGCCCTCATTAATGAGGGCTTTTTTATTTTACAAACATCTACTCTGTTTGACTGTGGGCCCACCTGGGCTCGAACCAGGGACCCCCAGATTATGAGTCAGATGCTCTAACCAGCTGAGCTATAGGCCCGGAAGTTTTCACTTCTGAATTCCACGTCTACCCTTGCAGGATTTTGTGAACGACAAAAGTACTTTTATAATTGGGATTACACAAAAGTTTAATCTTATTTATTTAATTACCTACAAATTATCGATGACTGAGTATTAAATAGGTAGTAATAGAGTTACAAAAAAAATATTTTTATACCGCCTCTCATAGCATTTTTCACAAAAGGTTCCCAAGTACTATTTGTGGATGAAATACTTTACAAAATGTCTCCTTCAAAAAAAGAATTCGTTCTTTTGTATTTATGAAGTTACAATCAACTCTTTTTATAATTTGCATATTTATTCTTTTTGTGAGTGGTTTCTCTCAAAACTATGTTGACTTAGCTAAGGTTTCACACACTCAAATTCCAAATGCTGGTTTTGAAAACTCTGATGCTTTAAGTACACCTATTACTCAATCTAAAATCCTTACGAGTATTCCCATTAAAATTTCTGATTCTCTTGCCTTCTTAACTGGGGTAGATTATGAATTACATAATTTGAAATTGTTTCCTATTTCTGATCCTGTAAATTTAAGTGTTATCACGGCTAAGCTAGGATTCAATTTTCAACACAACAGTCGTCTATCTGCTACCTATTTACTTTTACCTAAACTAGCTACCGATTTTGGTCATCTTAAAAGCAGTTTCCAAATTGGTGCGATTGCCTTGTTTAAATACAAACTAAATGATCAAACGAAATTGGTGTTTGGTGATTATGTAAATAAAGAGTTTTTCGGAATTTTGAATGTTCCAATTTTAGGGGTTTACCACAAGAGTAAAAACAAAAAAACTGAAATAGATATCAAATTTCCTATCATTGGTTATGGCGATTATAAAATTCATAAAAACCTAAGGATTGGAGCTGATTTTTTAATGATTGTTAGAACGTTTGATTTAGCTAAAACTGATGTTAATGATTTTTATGTTCATGCGGCTTCAAATGAAGTTGCGGCTTATTTACAATTTGACTTGTTTAAAGAATCTTTAGTTATAAAAGCTAAGGCTGTTTATTCGATGTTTGATTACGGTGTTTATGGTGATAACGATGGAACTCCTTTTGGAATGTTAGGTTGGTATCCTGGTGATGAACGTATTCGATTGAATAGTGAGTATGAAGGAACACTTGGATTTAAGGTTTCGGCTATTTATCGATTTCAGTTGGATTAAAGATTGATTATTAACGAAATGACTTGTAGATACGAAATCGAATACAGCATGAAAACACTTCGTTTACTCTAATAATTAATCTTCATAATAGGTTCAATAGAGCCTACAAATGCAATCTTATTCAATGAATCCCCTGCATAACTTTTCAGGAAAAAAACAACTCCTGATCGTCTGATTCGTACATTTAAGTATGGGCAGACGAAATCCTAAGAAAAAAGCATACAACCCTTCGCAACCTAATGGTGGAGCTTCATCAAGAAGAAAACCTAAGAAAGCTGAAAAAATGGAAAAGGCTGAAAAAGCCGAAAAGCCAAAGAAAAGTAATTTAGATACTCCTGAAGGAATGACAAGATCCATTCTTCAAGTTTTTCACAATAGCCCCGAAAGAGGCTTCAACTTTAAAGAAGTTAGTAGAGTTCTTCGCGTGAGTAACAAAATGGATCGTGCAAGAGTTTTAGCTATTCTTGAAGAATTAGCTAAGCAAAAATCTATTGAAGATATTGGAAGAGGAAGTTATCGTTTTAACTTAAAATCCGAAGAAATTGAAGGCACTATTGATGCTACTCGTAAAGGTTCAGCTTACTTAGTTTCTCCTGATAAAGACGATGATTTGTTTATTCATGCTAAAAACATGAACAAAGCTCTTCACGGTGATACTGTTATGGTGAAGATTTCTAATCATAGAAACAAGCCAGAAGGAATTGTAACAAAAGTGGTAAAAAGAGCCCGAACTCAGTTTATTGGAACGCTTCAATTAAATGATAAGTTTGGATTTTTAGTTCCTGACAATGAAAAAATCGCTATCGATTTATTCATTCCAAAAACAAAATTAAACGGTGCATTAAATGGTGAAAAGGTGATTGGTGAAATTACCGATTGGCCGAACGATTCCAAAAATCCGTTTGGAAAAATAACAGAGGTTTTAGGTGAAGCTGGTAACAACGATGTTGTTATGCACTCGATTCTTTTTGAATACGATTTACCGTTTGAATTTCCTGCTAAAGTTGAAGCAGTTGCTGAAAAAATCAGTTTCGAATTAGACCCTGTTGAAATTAAAAAACGTAGAGATTTTAGAGATATTTTAACGTTTACGATTGATCCCCATGATGCAAAAGATTTTGATGATGCTTTATCGTTTCAAAAATTACCGAACGGTAATTATGAGATCGGTATCCATATTGCGGATGTATCGCATTACATGCAACCAGGAGGGATTTTAGATGTTGAGGCTTACGATAGAGCAACATCGGTTTATTTGGTGGATAGGGTTGTTCCTATGCTTCCTGAGAAGCTTTCCAACGGTGTATGTTCGTTACGTCCTAATGAAGAGAAATTCACGTTCTCTTCTGTTTTTGAAATAGACGATAATGGTCGTGTTAAAAACGAATGGTTTGGTCGTACAGTAATTTATTCTGACCGAAGATTCACGTACGAAGAAGCGCAAGAGATTATAGAAACTGGTGCCGGTGAATTGCACGAGGAAATTGGCATAATGGATAAAATTGCCAAAAAGATGCGTAACGAGCGTTTCAAATCGGGTGCAATTAGTTTTGATCGTGTTGAAGTGAAATTTCATCTAGATCGAGCGGATAACGCAACACCTACCGGTGTTTACTTTAAAGAGGCGAAAGATTCGAATAAGTTGATTGAAGAGTACATGCTTTTAGCGAACAAAAAAGTGGCTCAGTTTATTGGAGATAAGCGTAAACATAAAAATCCAAAGACATTTATATATCGAGTTCATGATGTCCCAAAGCCTGATAAATTTGATCAGTTCGCGAATTTTATTACCCGTTTTGGATTTAACATTAAAACTGGAGAAGGACAAAATATAAACAAATCCTTAAATGAAGTTTTAAAAGCCGTTCATGGAAAGAAGGAAGGAAACATGATTGAAACGCTTGCTGTTCGCACAATGGCAAAGGCGGAGTACTCAACAAACAATATTGGTCATTACGGACTTTCGTTTCAATACTATTCTCACTTCACATCTCCTATCAGACGGTATCCTGATGTAATGGTTCATAGACTTTTACAATTCTACCTTGATGGCGGTAAATCAGCAGATGAGAGTGAATACGAGGCATTCTGTATTCACTGTTCGAAGATGGAAAAACAAGCGTCTCAGGCTGAACGTGATTCAATTAAATACAAGCAAGTAGAGTTCATGGCTAAACATGTTGGTCAGCGCTTTAAGGCTGTTATTAGTGGTGTTACGGATTGGGGTATTTATGCTGAAATTTCAGAAAACCTTTGCGAAGGAATGATTTCAACTAAACTCATGACGGATGACACTTATGTTCATGACGCCGAAAACTATTGTTTAGTTGGAACTAAACATGGTAAAAAGTACCAAATGGGTGACGAAGTATTAATTGAGGTTAAAAATGCTGACTTATCCCGTAAACAGTTAGATTTTATTTTGGTTGATTCTTTAGATGTGCCTAAGAAAGGTTATATCGAGGATGAATGGGATTTTGAAATATAACCTTGGTTTTCCAAAGATATTTGCTCAGAATTTATTTGAATTGAAAAAACGAACTCATTCTTTATTTCGGGTATTTTAATGAATTTGTTACTTTTTAAACTTTAGTTATTATTTAAGTATGAAGTTACTTTTTAAGATCTTCTTGATTTTACCTTTTTTTGGGTTTGCTCAACAGGTACTTGATGGAGTTTATGTTAGGGAAAAAACCATACCTAAAGCTGATTTTAAAGAATCTGCGACTAAAATTGGCGGTGAATTAGAAATCGTTTCTTCTTATGAAAAATTCAGAGAAAAAAGAATAAAAGTAAGTGGGTTTCAATTTATTAACACAGCCAATTATATTCCTAATTATATTGATGAACAAACAGTAGCTACTCCTGCTTTAAAAAACTACCTCTTTACGCTCTCTGGAAAAAACTTAATTGGTATTCAGAACAATGGTGAGGTAAAAGCTATAGAAAACGCTCTGATTCGGAAAACGAATAAATTTTACCTTAAGAGAGGAGAGGTAACTAATGCTGAGTACAGGGAGTTTTTAAGTTATGTTTATGATTCTCTTTCCTTAAGTATTCTCGCAGAAGAAGAACCCGATCTTTTTTTCCTCAATGAAGGTGAAAAAAATCAACGGTTAAACTGGAAAGCATATGATGATAAATTTCATGAGGATGAAGATTATGCGGAGGTTTTATCGCAATTATACCATGGTGAAAACGACGAAATGTTTTACAAAAGAGCACAATTAGATTCGAGAAAATTCAATTATGAATATTGGGATAAAGACAGCAATCGACAAGTAATTAATATACACCCAGATACACTTGCTTGGATAAATAACCTCTCCAAAGATTTCATGGAGCCAATGGCTCAAATGTACTTTTGGCATCCTGTTTACGACAACTATCCTGTTGTAGGTGTTTCATACAAACAAGCTCAAGCCTACCTTAATTGGCGATTTTCAAAAGGCTTTAAAGAACTTGACAAAAAAGGTGTTAAATATGAAATAGGATTACCTACACATGAAGAATGGGAATTCACTGCTTCATTATTATGCACCCAAAGTAAACATAAAAAAGAATCATCTCTTCCTAAGTATTATGAAGAGTTTTTAGATAAAGACATGTCGTTAGACTTGATATTAACACATCACCCCAAATATAAACCTCATGCTTCGAATGATAATGATTTAACCTGGTACAAGTCACATGGGAATTATATAAGAAATAAGTTCGAAGATTCTTATTTTTTTGACTTTAAAAACATCCCTATCAATAGATGGGATGTAACTGTAAGATCGGAATTAGGCAACGAAGATATTGATGGGTTAAATTCGATAAATAATCAACTATTTCATTTAAGCTCTAACGTTTCAGAATGGTTAGAAGCCCCATACAAAGATTTTAAAGATTTTTTTAATTTAAAAGCTAAAACACTTTCATTATCCAATTATCACGTTGTAGCCCAAATTGGAAATGAGCTTCAAAAAAAACAAAAAAATTACACCAATAATGATCAAATGATTATTGGTTCGAATTGGATGGACCAACATCATGAAATGTTTTTTGGTACGCCCTTAAAGGGACTTTATACAAAAACATTTTCTAATACAGACTCATCCTATTCAACTGTTGGTTTTCGATATGTAATTAGGGTATTAAAAGATCAGGAAAAAGCAAAACATCTTGAGTTTGAACCATTAAAAACGATCAATGTTTTTGAAGAACTAAAGAAGGCGGGGTTTGAATTGAAACAAGACTCAACATCTAAAATGGTTCAAAAAATAATATGTTTCAACCCACAAAAAAAGAAAGAGATCACCCAACAAGAAACTTCTGTTCTTAATGGTGTTTACGTGAGATATATTCAAGGAGATCAAAGCTCATATTCAATTTTAATAAAAGAATTTCCTGAACTTTTAAAAGTGATTGAAAAAAATGGAGGGAGAACATATTCGTTTTTTTCAACCGTTCCAAATCAACCAAAAAACATTGTAACTGAATTCAGATTAAAGGCCGTTAATAAATACACATTCGAATTAATTCGATGGTAAAAGTGTTCTTACTTTTCTTTGGACAACTCAGGAATGTCTCTCTCTCCCCTAAGCGCTCCATCGTAATCAGGCTCTTTTAATAAACTGTTAAAAATAGCACGTTCTTCCTTGATTAACGATATTTTATTGAACCCGTACCAAAAGGAATCTTTGGTCATACTGTCCCAATGATAAATCATTCGATTGTACTTAATTGTACCAATGATATTCCAAGCCACAAAAACAGTTAAAATTATTCCTCCAGACACTCTCCAAGTTATGTTCTTACTGAACTTTCGAAAAACAAAACATAGTGGGAATCCAAGTAACGGGTAAAAGTCTATTAGCGCTCTTGCGCCATAACTCCCACCATACCACCAGCACCACCAAGATGACAGGATGTATAATCCGATCAAAAAGTAAACCCATGTTATGAATTTAAGCTCTTTAATATTGTAGAAAAACATTCCTGCAATACTTAACAACATCAATGGTGTATATAAAAACCAACCTTTACGATAACTAAATAAAACTTCCCAAATTTGAGGATCGCCCCAAAAAAAGCCCTCTTTTGTGTATGAGAAATAAAACCAACTTCCTGTATAAATTTTCCAGTATAATAATTGGGGAATAATAGGCAATAAAAATATTATTGTAGCCAATATTAACTTTAGCTTTAAGCTAATTAAAAGCTTAATTTTTTCTACAAATGTTGTCCAGGAAAAAACACCGTAGAGTATAGGAATTAATAGTACAATTGCATGACTCGGACGCACACATGTAATAAATCCACAAGCTAAAACACCTAAACATAAATGAATAAATTTACCATTTTTATGCCATTTGATCGTATTATAAATCAATACACTAAATAACCAAAAAAGAAAAGAATGTGACATAATTGGCATGCCTGTACTATAGTAAAACAAATTAGTACCTAAGAATAATCCAATAATAGTTAAAGACACTTCAAATTCTTTATAAAAAACTAGTAAAGATTTTCTCAAGTAATTCAGACCAATTAATACATATACTAATGCGCCTAGATTAACAGATAAGGCATAAGGAGCAGAATACCCATCGGTAGAAAACCCACCAATCTTTGCTATGAAATGACCTAAAAGAAAAAACGGTGTTTCTACCAATGCAACACCTAAGCTCATTTTAGCATTAGGAATACCTAAAGGGCCCTTAATCAACCAAAAATTATTTGAAAAACTAAAAGTTAAATCATTATGTATAAAAAAAGCAACTAGGTAACTGTAGTACTGATTACAATCAGATTTAAAGGGGTCGGTAAATTTCCAACTTCTAAAGAAGTTGTAAAAAAGCAGTGTAAGAATTGTCATTACAATAAGGACAATTACACTAGTTGGTTGTTTTTTAATTTTATGTATTGAGACCCCCAATTTTACAGCCTTGATTTAGGAGATTAAAAATACAGTTTTAAATGACATTATTTAGCAATCATTTCATTCAAAGGATCTTCAGGCCAATTGTGTCGTTTGTATTTACTTCTTAGCTCCTTTCTAACTTCAAAATAGGCACTTTTCCAAAAACTTTCTAAGTCGTTTGTTATTTGAACGATTTTATAACCTGGAGATAGTAAATGCATTAATACATTCATTTTTCCGCCATTTACTTTTGGTGTTTCTAACATTCCAAAACATCGTTGTAAAGGCATTGAAAGCACAGGTGCTGAGTTGTTTTCTTGATATTGTAATTTAACAAAAGTTCCGGTTAGTGGTAGTTT
>JAQXEE010000062.1 GCA_029251005.1 Flavobacteriales bacterium
GATTATGAAAAAGCAGATAAACGTATAAGCGAGGAAAAATCAGTTCCATTTGTATTAGTAAGACCCTATGCTCTTACAGATAAAGAAGGGAAAGGAAAATATTACGTTAGTAAAAATCAAAAAGGCACTTTCCTAAAATCAATATCTAGATCAGATGTTGCAAAGTTTATATTAGATGCTGTAACAGATTCGCAATGGAATGGAAGTCCAGGTGTTCTTTTAGGAGGTGCTAAATCGTAGTATTCTTAATGAAGCACAACGATTAAAGTAATTGTCTGCCCGGTAGGGTTGCAATTACTTGCGTGTTGTATTTAGTTTTTTATTAAGTTGATTATCAGTTTTATTATGATATCTCTTTGGTCTGGAATACTTTGAGCAACCGCCAATGCTAAAGCGACTAACGTATTGTCATTTATTTTTAGTTGACCATTTGATTTTAAATGGAAATGATTTTGTTCTAGGAACCAAACAAATATGAACGAACCAATCCTTTTGTTACCATCACTGAATGCATGTCCCTTTATTATAGAATACAGAAGTTGAGCAGCTTGTTCTTCAATTGTTGGGTATGCTAAGTCTCCAAATACAGTTTGTGATATACTCCCGAGTATTCCTCTAAATGAATCATCTTTTTCACTCCCGAATAATTGACTAGCTTCTTCTTTTTTAATTAAAGTTGTCTTTAATTTCCCTATAGCTTTATTTACGTCAGCATAATTGATGATGTAATTAATATCCTTTTGAAGATCGCTTGTAGAAAGCTCATCTGTGTCAAATTGATTTAATAACTCAAATGATTTAGAATAACTCGAAATTATATTTAATAATCCGTCTGTTAGTTGAGTTTGACTTTCAAAAAGTTTTTCTTGAGTATTAAGTAATTGAGTCTGTAACTCTTTTATTTGATGTAGTTGAATGTTTTGGTTTAGAGTATATCCTTTTATTAAATGCTCTTTCAGTTTTTTAGTTGCCCACTTCCTAAACTCAATTCCTGTTTTGGACTTTACCCTGTAACCAACTGATATTATTACGTCCAAATTGTATTGAGGAACATTTCTAGTTACTTCTCTTTGTCCTTCTTTTTGAACTTGGCGGAATTCCCGCCAAGTTGAACTTTTATCAAGTTCACCTTCCTCATAAAGGTTGTTAATATGCTCACCAATAGTTCTCCTAGCCTTACCAAATAGCTCAATTATTTGCTTTTCAGTTATCCAAACAGTTTCATTATCACCATCAAGAATTATTTGGAACTCACTATCTGATTGTGATGAATTAAAAACAACTATTTCCTGTGATTTTTCCATTTAGTTAAAGGTAAAACAAATTGTATATTTAATTAAATACAACGTTTAAAGTAATTGTCTTCTATGTTAAAAAGCAATTAACTCCTTAACTATTTATTAAAAATAGGTCATAAATTTCTTTTAGAGAAGTAAATAAAACTCAACAACAGTCTTCAATAAATGGTCTACATATGTAGCCGCAAGATTTTGTTTAAATATTTGAGTTAAATAGCTGTAATCTGAAGTGAGCTGATACAAAGAGTTCGGCAGACTTCAAAGCGAAGCGTTACATGAACACCAATAATAGTAAAGGTGAATAATTACTAACAGTCTATTTATAAATTTGTTGATTGTGTTGTATTTCTTCTGGTTAATATTATAGCAATGTGCGTTGGTTAAAATTATTTTTTCTTTTAGCCTTCATCCAACCTTGAGGCTGAATGAAAAAATAAGCGGGTAGGGTTGTTATTGTATTTGTAGTAGTTTAAATCTTATCCTTGTAGCTAGTTTTTTAGCAATCCTAATGATTGCCTTGTTTGCATTCATTCTTTGTTTCAGTTCATGGTAAAGATGAAATAAATCGGTGTCGAATTTGATGGCAATCCATGAAGCTTCAATGAGCGTTTTCCTTAGTCTTCTGTTTGATCTTCCTGTAATTCCTCTGACCTTCTCCGTTGTACCAGAGTTGTTAGTACTGGGTACTAAGCCTATGAATGAGTGAAAGCTCTCGTATGACCTGAATCGTTTAATATCAACGACTTCAGTTAAAATAGTAACTCCTCCAATTATACCAATACCTGGTATAGATGTGACTTTGTTGAATAAGGATTCTTTTCCTGCTTCTTGAATTTGTTTACGAAGCTCTCTAAGTATTTGAGTTTTCTGAAGTTTGAGCCTTTCTACGCATTGAGTAAGTTCAGTTAGTGTGAACTTAAGTCCTATGTTTTCAAGCTCTAATTCGTTAAGCCATTTAATAAATTTTGCCGACCAGTGTTGTTTTGCTGTTTTGAATTGATCTTTCGGTGGAGTGATGTCGTGTCGCATTAAGAAGGACTTTACTCTTATTTTAGATCTACTTAATTCTTTGGTTATCGTGTGGCAAAGTCGTTGAGTTTCCCTAAGTCCAATATCCAATTTGGATGGGACGTAGATTCCTTTAATTCCACCAGCCTTAAGTTGAGTTGCAATTTTTCGCGCGTCTCTTTTATCTTCCTTTTGTGCTCTTTCTTTATCGCTAGTAGGTATATCAGCAGGGTTTACAATGATGCAGTTGAAACCATCAATTTGATTAAGTTCATGATGTAAAATAAAGCCACTAAATCCAGCTTCGTAACAACATTCAAAACCAAAATTGGGTAGGAGTTTTCTAAGAGATTTTGTTAAAGTGTTAGTATCCGGCTTACACGAAAACTGTTTTGTGAATCCAAAGTCTCCAAGTAAACAAACTTTCCAACTTCTTTTGTGAACGTCGATTCCAACGTATGCAGTTCCAATAATTTTATTTGATTCTTCCATGATGATTGTGTGTTTAAATGATTAGTCTATTTGTAATTAGAGATTACAGAAGATTATGTTTCATTTTTTAAACATACAATCTGAAGCTTTTAGACATGTGACGCGCAGCGGAACTTGTCTATAGCGTAGGACAATGGCAAGTTAGCACAGAAGTTTGTTTATTGCAAGGAAGTCCAAAAAGCTTTTGCAATTACCCCTGTGTTAACCACTTTTTAGTTGAGCATTACTTTAAATGATAATTTGTTAGGATTAACCCAATTGAATTTATTGTCAATAAAGAAATTATAACCATAACTAAGTGTGATACCTGAAGAGTGATTAATTCCTATTTCAGGTGATATTGATTGAGAATTGATGTTTCTTACTTTTTGATAATTGTATGTAATTGATGTTGCGAAGCTATATTTTCCTTTAATTGGTTTCAAATACCTAATAGCTATTGTTGGAGATATATAACTTACTTTATTGTGCCAAGTGAATCGAGGTCCTATTATTAAAGATAGATTTTTATGGTATTGTCCACGTGGGACTTTAGCTGTGTTTTTATAGTCGATTTTTAATCCACATTCTAAAGCATGTTCTCCCTGGTATAGGTATCCTAAGTAGGGTTCTGGACTGATACCTAATTTCCATTGTGTAGAGTCAGATTGCGCAATGGTAAACGAGTTAAAATAAAGAATTGAAATGAATGTAATTAGTTGATTTAAGTTCATTTAATTGGATAATTCGGTTTGAATTATAATGGCGAGATAAAAAAAAGATACAATGTTTTTCCAATTGTGGTTAACGATTAGTGTAATTGTCCGAAGCTTTTAGACATGTG
>JAQXEE010000074.1 GCA_029251005.1 Flavobacteriales bacterium
TATCGGGGTAAAATAACAACTCACTTAGAAACAGAAAAGGGAATTTTAGGATTTCCTTTCTGTTTTGAATCTTATTCTCCCAATAAATCTAAAAGTTGCATTTGTTACTTGAATTCAAGAATTAATTTCATATGAAAAAAATAAAACTTGCTGTTGCAGCCATTGCTGTCTCAGGATTGTTGGCTTCATGTCAATACCAGGTTCTTCAAGTTACCAATAATCCAATCGGTACTAAGTCTGGAAAGGCAACTTTAAAACCATTCCAAAAAGATGGTGATTTTACATATAAAAAAGCTGCTGAAAACGGGAAGATTTCTAAAATTGGAAGTGCTACTTTCACTATGAAATCATTTGTGATTTGGGGGACAATAACAACTGAAGTAACTGGAGAATAAAAGACTATGAAAGCATTTAAAAATATTACAATTGTTGGAGCTTTAGCCTTAGGTTTAGCTTCATGTTCAGTTACAAGACCTTTAGCTGTTACTGATAATAGTATTGGTACAAAAGAAGGTAAATCTGCAAATATTTGCTTATTTGGAAACCCTGCAGCTACTGCGGCATCAGGAGGAACTGGTTTTATTATATCTAGTGGAATTTGCTTGAATGGTAAATATGGAATTGTTGAAGCTGTTGAAAATGGTGGAATCAAAACTTTAGGAGCTATTGATTTAAAGGTAACTAATTATTATGTGTTCAAAAAGTACGAGTTAATCGTAGCGGGAGAATAAAACAATTTAAAATTATTTAAAATGAAAAAAGTATTATCAAGAATAAGTTTAATTGTTGCTGCTGGGCTGGTTTTAACTTCGTGTGCTATTAGTGCGCCTTTAATGGTTACAAGTAACTCTATGGGGAGTAAAACAGGAGAGGCATCTTATAAAGTCGTTTTTGGAATAGCACCTTTAAACGCTGATGCTGGGGCAATTAAAGCTGCAAAAAATGGTAAGATCACTAAAATAGCTACTGTTGATCAAACTGTAAAAGGAGGATTATTTTCTCAAACAGTAACGACAGTTGTTACTGGAGAATAAGTATTTATTTGATTAAAAAAAGCCTCACAATTGTGGGGCTTTTTTTTTGTAAATTTTGCAAAAACGGAAAACTTGTGAGGTCCTTTTTAACGACCTTAAAACTTGTTTCTGGGAACTAAATTTTCATAAACATTAGCGATTCATAGCTGCCTCAATTATTAAAATCTAAACTAAGCGTTCCATTTGAAATAGAGTAAGAACTTTAATCGTTGTTTGTGATTAATCTTAAAAGTATTTCTCTGCATTATTACGTATTCAATTTAAAAAATAGTTAAACCCTAAATGAGCCTTTACAGTAATCGATTAATTAAAAATTGAAGACAAGTTTTTTATTTAGATATAACGAATTGAATTGTTGAAAAATTAGTGAATTCTCAAAGGATTTTAGACACTGAAAAATATATTTTTACGCAAAAGAGATGATATGGCTTACGTCGCATTAGTGTACGGTGGATTTTCAGGGGAAGCAGAAGTTTCTAAAAAAAGTGCTAACGAAATATTTAATGCTTTTAACACATCTATTGGTACTCCTATTTTGGTCCGAATTATAGATAAGAATTGGACTGCCGAGTTTCAAGGTAAAGATTATGTAATTGATAAAAACGATTTTTCTTTTGTTTCTGATCAAGGAAAAATAGCGTTTAAATCAGTTTTTAATATTATTCACGGGACTCCAGGTGAAGATGGGAAGTTATCCGGTTATTTTGATTTAATTGGAATACCTTACAATTCTTCTGGAGTTTTAGCGAGTTCTTTAACCTTCAATAAAAATTGGTGTAATCGATTTTTGAGCACTTATGGAATTGCTGTTCCTAAATCAGTAGTGTTTTATAAAGAAGAAAATAATTTTGAATTATACAGTGAGTTAAGTTTTCCTTGTTTTGTGAAACCAAATAATGGAGGTTCATCCATCGGAACTCATAAAGTTTATGATAAAGAAGCGTTAGAAATTGCATTAAAGGACGCTTTTAAACACGATAAAGAAGTTATTGTAGAAGAATTCATAAAGGGGAGAGAGTTTTCAGTTGGCATCATTAAAACTTCTGAGGAAGACTTAGTAATGCCATTAACTGAAATTATTGTTGAAACTGACTTTTTTGATTACAAACAAAAGTATTCAGATAACGGTGCGACTGAAATAACTCCGGCAGATATTGACCCTGAAATGGCAAAAGAATGTCAAGCTATTGTTAAGAAGGTCTTTAAATTATTACGGCTTAAAAGAGTTGCTCGGATTGATTTTATACTTCAGGAAGGAATGTTTTATTTAATTGAAGTAAACACAATCCCAGGAATGAGTTCAAAAAGTATTCTTCCTCAGCAAGCAAAGTATGCAGGCACAAGCTTTAGTGGGTTAATTGAAAAGTTAGGCGTTTA
The DNA here is from genome assembly GCA_029251005.1 of Flavobacteriales bacterium. Taxonomy (GTDB): domain Bacteria; phylum Bacteroidota; class Bacteroidia; order Flavobacteriales_C. Next base: position 2,412 of record JAQXEE010000074.1, read on the forward strand.
AAATAATAATTGAACTTGCATATTACCCGTATGAACTGTTTTAGCTGTTTCGGAAGCTCTTCCTTCATACATTAAAGTAAGTTGAAGGTTATTTTTGAAAGCACGCTGATAGCGTGTTTCCCAAGTGTAATTGGTTCCTATTTGAAACCCCTCTAACATATCAAATAAAAGGGGAGAGGTGTTGTTTTGATCTCCAGAGAATGTTGTTGCGATATAATCAAAGCTTGCAGATGTTCTTCCTTTTGTAAGCATATTGTAAGTTAATTCAATACCTAGCTTATTAAATGTGGCTTTTTCTCCTCCTAATGATTTACTATTTAATTTGTTTTTTAAAGCTCCACTAACCGTTGTACGAAAGCTAGAACCTTTTTGATAACTCAATTTAGGTTCCAGTATATAGGAATCAATTTGATAATTCTGTTCGTCAAAATATTGTGATAATCTAGATTTTTGTCTAAGTTCAGTGGTGTTTTTTAAGGTAAACTTTTTAAGTAAATTCCACCTTAAATTAATCGAATGTGCTTTTAATTCTCTTGCTTCAAAACCACTTGTAAGAACCGATTTACTTTGGTTTTGTCTAAAGGAATAATTTGTTCCAAAGGTTGGGTTACTTCTGTTGAAGTACACTGTATTTCTAACGGAGGAAGAGATGGAGATTAAACTAGTATCTGCAATATTATTTTGGAAAGGAACTTGAAATCTTTGCTCCTGATCTTTTGAGATTTTTTGATCTAATTTCATTATAAACTGGTTATTGAATCGTGTTAATAGTTTTTTAGTTTTTGTATCTCTTTTATAAAATCTTGCAGGACTAAGATTGAAGGATTGATTGAATTTGTTATTGTATGTCTTAATAAAACCAGTAGTTGGTAGGAATACCCTCGTAAAGTTAGCTTGATCAGAAAACTGGGCAATTTGAAACTCATTTATATCTTGAATTGAATCATTATCACTGTCGATCCATGTATACTGACCTTGCCCTGGATTAACCTCTACATACTGATATTGCCTTTTTAACTCGCTTCCCGAGGCGATTTCAAAGAAAGAATTAGATTGTAACATTCCTTTCCATAGTTTGAATTTGTAATCAATTCTATTTAAAAAAGTGTTTTCGGGGTCTTGTAAAACCAATTCTGAGTTATTTATTTCGAGCTCTCTATAAGTAGAGTTCCATAAGAACTTAGTTCCTTTTTTGTTGCCAAATTGGAAGTTTACTCCAGCATTATTGGCTGTTGTTATTTTATTTAATTGGTTGTTAAACGGAGTGTAATCAGTTCGTTGATTCCAATTTACATTAAAGGTGATTTTGTCACTTTTTTTAATTGCTAATTCAGATCCATAAACTGTATATCGGAATGAGGTTGGAGATAATGTATCTGGTATGATATTAACTGTTTGATTATTTTCCTCCTCTTCCCATATTTTAAGGGAAAGCCCTTTTTTGATCTGTTGGGTAATACTTATTTGGTGTCTTAAAAAAGAACTTCCAAGTGCAGATCCTTCCGAGTTTAAGAAGCTCCCTTTTCCTATGAGTTTAGCACTTTTCCAAAGTTTGGTGTTTAAGTTTGCTCCAGATTTTAATCCATAATATTCAGTTTTACGGTCTAAGTATGAAACGTTAATTCCAGCGATTTTTTTATTATTTAAAGCATAACTCCAATTCCAACCCAAAATTTGTTCGGTGTTTTTGGCTGATGTATTGTCTAAATTGAAGTCTCTAGTAAATTCAACATCACGAAATCGTTCAATTGATTTAAACTTTTTGTTGATGATTTGATAACTGATTTGGTGTTGCGATTTATACAAACGAGATAATGAATCTTTAGATTTTCCTTTAAAATATTTCGTGTTCTTTAAATGAGTCTTTAAAGCAATTCCTTGGTCGTCCTCCTTATGTTGTTTCGAAAACAGGTTTTGGTTTTGATTGCTAAAAGCAGTTTCAAGAAAGAGCGCTGTTTTTTCATTAAGATTATAATTTGTCCCAATTGTCAACATTTGTTGTTGTTTTGGAGCCATTAGCTGTGTTAATGGATCATAATCACCTTGTGGAACACCATCTATGGGAGGAACCCATTCATAAACTCTACCATTTGCCGAAGTTGTATTTGATATTATGTAGTAACCATTACCCGTTCCAACATTGCTAAATCCGAGGGAATAAATAGCATTGTCAGGGTCTGTACTGTATTCATAATAAGTATAAAGGCTAGATGAAATTGTGGTGTCTTGACGTTTATAAAGAACTTGGTTTGTTGTATATTCTACTGTGTCAATTCTAAGTGAAATAGCTTTTTGCAAACTATCTCCTACATTCTTTAGTAAGGTTTTTTGTTCGCTGGAAAGACTCTGTTGTAGTTGTTGATATTTCATGTCTTGCTCAGAATAAAAATTCACAAAGAATCTTCCTTTTTTATTTTTAATTACATTTGAAGCATTAAAAAGTGATCTTCCGTAATTTTGATCTGAGTATTGAAATTCAACAACAATCCTTTTGTCTTTTGTGATAATTTGATTGGTGGTAAAAGTTAATTCGGCAGAGTTATAATCAATAGTATAATCTCCATCCATTCCTCTTTGAAGTAATTTTCCATCAATGTAAACTCGCTCCGTTCCTGATAAAATCATTATAAATCGTTCATTTTCCGTTCCTACTAATTTATAAGGCCCTTGGTTTCCTTCAATTCCAATAATACTGTTTCGAGAAAATTTCCCACGAGATGATGCAATATCTGCTTTTACCTTATACTCGGCTTTTTTTCCAAATAGTTTAGTTTCATATAGTCCTTCGTAGCTTAATCCTTGTGCCTTCTTATTGAACTTTAAGAATTGATCTTCATTTTGCACTGTTTGGAAATCTCCAGCTATAAATTTGTGACCGTTTTTCGAAAACTGAACAAAAACTTTGTCAAATTCCTGTAGTGTTTGTGTGTTTCCTTGTGGCTGAATAGGAATGTTGTTATCTGTTACAGCGGCTAATATTTCAACTCCTTGAAAGGTTCCTGATAGTTGAAGGTTTAGATTTGAATTTAGAGATAAATCACGGTTGTTTCCTATGTTTACTCCTCTCGAGATACTTCCTCCTTTTTTTAAACTACTTTCTCCAAATAAATCATTTCTGGTAATCTCATTCGAGTTATAATTATATGGATTTCGGGTTAGTAATTTTCTTTTTCTAGAGGTTGAATCACCTGGGAAACGATTTTGGACGGAACTAGAAAAGTTAATTGGGAAAACTTTGTAGGTAATAGTTACTGAATCTACAGGTGAGTTTTTGAAATTAAGTTGACCTTTAAAATCATCGATTTTGTAAAATAGGGTGTCTAAGTTTTTAATTTGAAGACTTCCTGGTATTATTGATAAAGAGTCAATCTTGATCGAATCACTGGTAGGTATTTTTTTAACACGAATATTGCTAAAGTCGTTCTGCCCAAAGCTTTCCGAAACCACTAGGATTATTAATAATATAAAGTGATATTTTAATTGTTTCAGATAATTCAAATTGCAAAAAAAAGAATAACGAAAATATACGTTATAAATTATAAGTAAAGTTACTGTATTACGATTTGAATCAATGAATTACACACTAGGATGTTAGTAAGATATGAGTTTGACAAAATCTTTGTAGGTTTAAGACCGTTACATTTGTAAAGTACAATTTTATAATGAAAAATATATTTAAGGTATTAATAATTTCAGGATTAGTAGTAACAGGAATACCTAGCTGTGTTCCTAAACGTAAATTGGACGATGTTACGGCAAACTACGATGCTGAAAAAGCAAAATCACAGGAGCTACATTCTCAAAACGTAAAACTTGAAGGAGAGAAGAACGAGTTAGATGCTCAGACATTGGATTTGAGTAAACGATTGAGTTATCTTAAAAAAGATACCGCTATCCAAGGAGTATCTCTTCGCCAATTAACTAGAAATTACGATCAATTAAACAGCACATATAGAGAACTCTTATCATTAAAGGATCAAAACAAGAAGAAAGCTGAAGAATTGGTAAGTCGATACATGAGAGAAATCGAAGAAACAAGAATTACGCTTCAAACAAAAGAAGATAAGCTGAATGCTACGGAAAGATCTTTAGCTGAAAAGAAAGAAAATTTAAGATTAAAAATTGAAGAGTTAACTAAAGCAACCGCTGCTATTGAAGAAAGAGGTAGAAGAATTGCTGAATTAAAATCTGAAATTAACAGAAGAGATTCATTGGCAAAAGCACTTGAAGAAAAAATCAGACAAGCTTTGTTTGGTTTAGAAGAAGACGGAATTACGATGGAGATGAGAAACGGAAAAGTTTACATCTCATTAGATAACGAGTTATTGTTTAAACCTGGCAGTTATACTGCTGATGAGAAAGGTAAGCAAGCCTTAAAGAAGTTAGCAAAAGCGCTTAAAGGAAATGATGAAATTAACATAACTGTTGAAGGTCACACGGATTCTGATAAATATAGAGGAGGAGCACAGTTAAAAGATAATTGGGATTTAAGTGTAATGCGTGCTACCGAAATTGTTAAAGTCTTAGAATCATTCAAGATTGATGCTAAAAGATTAACAGCTAGTGGAAAAGGAGATAGTAATCCTTTAGACCCTACTAATACTAAAGAAGCCAAAAAGAAAAATAGAAGAACCGATATCATTGTCACTCCTCGTTTGGATATGATTGAAGATATATTAGGGAACTAAAAACTCTTTCTATAAGGTGTTGGACTCCAACCCTGATTTTGCTAACCGAAGTGGTGTTTTCACACCACTTCTTTCTTTTTAGATTATTTTACAATAATTGTGAAGATACCTTTAACCTAAAAATTTTTACTTTAATTAAAGGTTATTTATGTTTAAAAGGATTCAAATATGATGGACTTATAATATCTTTTTGACTTCCCATAACTGTCCATTAAATTGAACCGATTCTCCCGCTTTTTTACCTTGTAACGCTTGACCGATTGGAGAGGCTAATGAAATACACATGATTTCTTTGTTTTTTAAAGAGATTTTCCCCAATGGTACAGCTATATACAAAGCGCCGTTGTTCGTTTCTACAAATGAGCCTAAGGTTATTTGATCGAAGTTTTTCTTAGGGTTCACTTTTATTAATACTTTATTTAGTTGAATTAGCTGAGCTAGTTGTTTACCCAATTTTTCTTCCTCGATATGCATCATTGCTCTTGAGGTGTTGTGCTTATCACCAGCAGAAGATTCTGAGGCTGTATTTAAACTTTCTTTCTGATTGCTTAAAGCCTTATGAATTTCTTTAACTCTAGAGCTAATCTCACTTTTTATTGTCTTGTATATTAACTCTTTATTCATTGTCTATTTCCAAAATCGCCTCTTAAGGTTCTGTAATTTTTTCTGGCCTCAACCGAGTAAAAACTGTCTTGATGTTCCAATACGATTTCTTCAAAACATTCGATTGCTTTATCTGGTGAATTTAGAATGTTTTTATAAATAATTCCCATTTCAAATAGCGCGTCATCTTTTAATAAATCGTTATAGTCTACTGCTCTCTGATAGCTTTTTAGTGCTAAATTCCATTTTTTATTTTGCGTATATATTTTTGCTTTCATAAAATAAGCATCGTCTAGTAAAGTAATATTTTCTGGAAAAGAGTCTATAACATTATCGCAGGCAAGAATCGCTAAGGAGTCGTTGTTTTGAAATTTATATAAATCTGCCAAGGCATAAATTTTTAAAGCAGCTGTAGAAGTGTCCATTCCAAGGTTATCTGATATTAAAACCGACAATTGTAAGGCATTGTTGGCAATTAACTTGGTAGTACTCGCTTTTAAAACATCTAATTGTGATTTCGCCCATTCAAACTCTCCTGTGTAAAAATAGGCTTTTGCTGTTCTTAATTTTGCTTTGTGTCCAATGATGTCTTCTTTAAAGTCATGATTAACTTGTCCGTATAATAAGGCTGCTTCCCAAACTTCGTTTTCTTTAACGTAAATATCTCCTAAAATCAATTTGCAATTAGCAATTTCCTGAGGTTGTGCACGAGTGATATTTAAAGCAGATTCAAGCTGTTGTTTTGCTTTTTCAGTTTGGTTAAGCTTAAAAGCCAATAGCTGAGCGTAACCGGCTATTAAATCAATTGTGTAAGCGTTTCTTCCTAACTCGTCCAATGCGTCTTCATAGTTCTGTTTTAGACTTAGTATATCTTCGTTAGAGGACTGTGGGTCTTCGGTTATTTTAATGTTTAATACTTCAACTAATTTAGTTCTTGCAATTCTATAGAAATAAGAACCTTTGTCTTTTTTTAGCAAATAATTGTATGCTTTGACAGCAATTTCGTATTCTTTATTTTGGATACAAGTTTTAGCTAATTTTGCAATTCGATCACCTGCTTCTTTATTTCTTTTATCAAGTGCTTTGGAATGTATTAGGGCAGAGTTGAATTTTTTTTCTTGTAGAAAAAACCAAATCAGTAATTCGGTTAACGCAGTTTTTGAAGGGTTTTTTTGAACCTGTGTGAGCAATTCATCTTTAAAAATACTTTTTTTCTTTCTGCTAGTATCTTCGTAGAATAGCGTAGAAAGTGCGCTTTTTACTGATTCTAGATATTCATTGCTGTAGTGTATGATTCCAATAAGAACCTTGGACATATTGGTAAGGTCTCCTTTTGCTTCGTAGACTTTTGCTAATTCAAAGGAAAATGGATAATCACCATTTAGGAGTTTTGCTCCTTTTTTGTAAGCTTTAATTGCGTAATCATATTTTCCTTTTTGATAAAATCGATTTCCAACAGCAAGGATCGAGTTTACATTCGAAATCATCAACTTAATTGTGTTGTCGTAAGCTTGAGTTGCTTTTGTTTCCTTTTTTTCAGCTTCGTATATGTGGCCTAAGTCGATATTAAATTCAATTCGTTCAGGATTTTTTTTAATGTGAACTTTCACTAATTTTTGAGCTTCTTTATATCTTTCAAGGAATAAATAAGATTTTAATAGCGGTCCGTAAAACCTCTTTTCAGGTGACGATTTGTGCAAGTCAGCGTATAAGGTAACCGCTTTTTCATATTGTTTACCTGAATAGTATTGATAGGCTAATTTTTCTTTTTGAGATTGCGAATATCCACCTAAAGAATAAAAAAATATTAATAAGGTGAAAAAAAGTTTCATAGAGTAGATCTGAATAATTATTTGATATTGAATCTCAACGCATACAATTGCTTGAGATCATAAAATAGGTAGTTTATCCAACCGTTTTATATTTAATAATTTAAATTTGATGAAAGCCATTTTTCAATGAATTCAACTGACTCCCCTTTTCTTTCTGCATATTGAACTACTTGATCTTTTTGAATTTTTCCGATTCCAAAATATTTCGACTCCGGATGAGCGAAATACCAACCGCTAACAGAAGCTGTTGGGTACATAGCCATACTATCGGTTAACGTAATTCCTGTTTCTTTCTCGGCATTTAGCAACCTAAATAAAGTAGGTTTTTCTAAGTGATCAGGGCAAGCAGGATAACCTGGAGCTGGACGAATCCCTTTGTAAGATTCTTTTATTAAATCAGCATTTGAAAGTGTTTCATTGGATGCGTAACCCCAAACATCCTTACGAACTTTTTCATGTAGGTATTCAGTGAAAGCTTCAGCAAATCTATCTGCTAATGCTTTTATCATAATTGAATTGTAGTCATCATGATCAGCTTCAAATCTCGCAATATGTGTTTCGATTCCTAAACCCGTAGTAACAGCAAATCCACCTATATAATCATTTAAACCAGTTTCTTTCGGAGCTATATAATCTGCTAAAGAGTGGTTAAAAGCTTTACTTGATTTTTTTTGTTGTTGACGAAGCATAAAGAATTTTTCAATTACTTCATTACGATCTTCGTTTTTATAAACTTCAACATCATCCCCAGTAGCGTTCGCAGGCCAAATTCCTATTACAGCTTTATTTTGAACCCACTTTTCCTTACAAATTTGATCCAACATCTTATTGGCATCAGCAAAAAGTTTTGTTGCTTCATGACCAACTATATCATCTTCTAAAATACGGGGATATTTACCATGTAAATCCCATGTTTGGAAGAAAGGAGTCCAGTCAATATAGTCCCTTAAATCGGACAATGGGACATCGTTGTATACTTTTAAACCTGTAAACTTAGGAGCAATGATATCTTGAGATTTCCATTCGATTGGTTGTTTATTTTCTTGGGCTGTTTCAATTGAAACCATCTCTTTTTTAGCGCGCTTATTGGCGTGGTGAAAACGCATTTTGGCGTAATCATCTTGTGTCTCTTTAATGAAAACATCTTTTTTATCACCTAATAATTTACTTACAACAGTTACAGACCGTGATGCATCTAAAACATAAACAGCTTGTCCTGCTTTATAATGTTCTTCAATTTTAACAGCTGTATGAACTTTAGAGGTAGTTGCTCCTCCAATTAGTAAGGGAATATTAAACCCTTCCTTTTCCATTGCTTTGGCTACAGTAACCATTTCATCTAATGATGGAGTAATTAATCCGCTTAATCCTATTAAATCAACATTATGCTCTTTTGCTGCGGCAAGAATCTTGTCTGGCGGGACCATAACTCCAATATCTATGATTTCATAGCCATTACACCCAAGAACAACACCTACTATATTTTTACCAATATCATGTACGTCTCCTTTAACAGTTGCTAAAAGGATTTTCCCTGCAGATTGTCTACCATCTTTATCAGCTTCTAAAAAAGGTAAAAGGTGAGCTACTGCTTTTTTCATTACCCGTGCTGACTTAACAACTTGAGGTAAAAACATTTTTCCGGCACCAAATAAATCTCCAACTACATTCATTCCGTCCATTAATGGACCTTCAATGACGTGTAATGGTTTTTCGTGCGCTAATCTAGCTTCCTCTGTGTCTTCTATGATAAAGTCTGTAATCCCTTTTACTAACGCATGCTCAAGACGTTTTCCAACTGGATGATCTCTCCAGGCATGATCAACTTTTTTTTCTTTTGCTGTACCAACTACAGTTTCAGCAAATTCTAATAATCGTTCAGTAGAATCTCCTCTTCGGTTTAGTAAAACATCTTCAACACGCTCCAATAAGTCTTTTGGGATATCATCGTAAATTTCAAGCATACTCGGATTTACGATACCCATATCCATTCCTTCTCGGATTGCATGATATAAAAATGCAGAATGCATTGCCTCACGTACAGGGTTGTTTCCTCTAAATGAGAATGAAACATTAGAAACTCCTCCACTAACATGTGCTCCTGGTAAATTTTCCCTCACCCATCTTGTTGCCTGGATAAAATCAATTGCATTTAATCGATGTTCTTCTATTCCTGTTGCAACAGGAAAAACGTTTAAATCGAAAATAATGTCTTGTGGAGGGAATTTTATTTTTGGTCCAGTTAAGATGTCGTAACTTCTTTGTACAATTTCAACTCTTCTAGCATATGTGTCAGCTTGGCCGTCCTCGTCAAATGCCATTACAATAGTAGCGGCACCGTATCTTTTTATTTTTTTTGCTTGATCGATAAATTCTTCTTCCCCACCTTTAAGAGATATTGAGTTAACAACGCATTTCCCTTGAGCACATTTTAATCCAGCTTCGATGATATCCCACTTTGAGGAATCAATCATGATTGGAACTTTTGAAATGTCAGGTTCCGACGCAATTAAATTAAGAAACTTTGTCATTGACTCGGCTCCATCAATCATCCCTTCATCCATATTAACATCGATGATTTGGGCTCCGTTTTCTACCTGCTCTCTTGCTATAGCTAAAGCTTCATCAAATAATTCGTCCTTAATTAGACGAAGAAATTTTCTTGAGCCTGTAACATTAGTTCTTTCTCCAACATTAATAAAATTCAGCTCAGGAGTTACTATTAAAGGTTCCAATCCACTGAGTTTCATAAACGGCAAGTTATGCCACTTATATTCGTATCTACCTTTATAATCTGGATGTAAACTCATATTAGTTTGCGTTTCTAGGTTCGTAAGTTGAGGCTAAATCTGCAATCGCTTTAATATGTTCAGGTGTTGTTCCGCAACATCCACCAATAATATTAATTAAACTTTCATCAAGGAAATTTTTGATTTGTGAAGCCATGTCTTCAGGAGTTTCATCGTACTCGCCAAATTCATTTGGTAAACCAGCATTTGGATGGGCACTTACATTAAATTCAGTGTTTTTTGATATTACTTCTAAATATGGTTTCATCATATCTGCACCTAATGCACAATTGAATCCAACGGATAACAATTCTAAATGTGATACAGATGCTAAAAATGCTTCAGCAGTTTGCCCGCTTAATGTTCTTCCCGAAGCATCGGTTATTGTTCCTGAAACCATGATTGGAATATTAATTCCCTTTTCCTCAAACACCTCATCAATAGCATAAAGGCAGGCTTTTGCATTTAAGGTGTCAAAAATAGTCTCAACGAGCAAAAGGTCTGAACCTCCATCTATTAACGCTCTTGCTTGTTCTTTGTAAGCAATTAATATTTCATCCCATGTGACTGCTCTGAAACCAGGGTCGTTAACATCAGGTGATATTGATAAAGTTCTGTTTGTAGGTCCAATTGAGCCTGCAACGTATCGTGGTTTGTTGGGGTTTTTGGCGGTGTATTGGTCTGCTGCTTCTCTGGCTACTTTCGCTGATTCGAAATTGATATCGTATACAGCAAATTCAAGTGCATAATCAGCTTGTGCAATTGTTGTACCTGAAAATGTATTTGTTTCTAAGATATCTGCTCCAGCTTCTAGGTAAAGACAGTGTATTTCCTTCAAAATATCTGGTCTTACTAATGCAAGTAAATCATTATTACCTTTTAAAGAATGTGTGTGATTTTTAAACCTTTTCCCTCTAAAGTCTTCTTCTTCTAATTTATAGGTCTGAATAAGTGATCCCATTGCTCCATCAAGGACAAGAATCTTACTTTTTAAAATATTTCTTATGTTTGGTTTATCCATTATTTTTTCACTTTTTGGTAAATACCAAAAAACCCTCAGTAATTACTAAGGGTTTTTATAGTGATATATTATTTATATAATTTCATCTTTTCCCTCGGTTTAAAGCTTACAAACTGTATTGGTTTTAGATTGCTTTTCTTTTGAGGTTACAGCGATCTATAATGTAGATTAAAAAAGAACAAGTTATGCTACGAATTTACGAAATTCTTTATCCCTTCTCTAATTTTCCCCTTGAAACCTACTAAAACAATTAAGACAAGTAATATATATGGAACAACCATTAATACGAGTATCCCCGAATTTAATCCATTACCCCATTGTCCACCGTTGTTTTCGACAACGGCTTTGCAATTTGAGCATAAAGCGAAACACTGTTCACTTATACAAAGTGTTAATAATGTAAATAAGACTTTTTTAAACATACTACTTGTAATATGGTGAGAGCATTAAATATACAATTGGACCCGTTATAGCAACATATAACCAAACTGGGTATGCGAACTTTACTATTTTTCGATGTTTAACAATATCCCCAATAAATCCTCTATAATACGCGAATAAGATAAATGGTAATGATACTCCTGACAGTATAATATGAGAAGCCAAAATAGTGTAATAAACTATTTTCATGTCGCCTTCGTATGAAACTTCTTTATTTGTTACATGATACAATACATAGCTCAATAAAAAGAAAACAGAAAGTATCATGGCAAATGTGTTTAAGCGCATATGCATGTTCACATTTTTCTTTTTGATCATTATAAGTGATCCTATTAAAGTTAAAAAGCAGCAGGTGTTAATTATTGCATTCAAAGCTGGTAATGCTTTTGTGAATGATGGAGCTATATCGGGTTTTGGTAATTTCCCCATTGCGATGACAAGGCCTAAAACTACAACCGAAAAAATCCAAATTGCCGCTTTTATTCCTTTTCTTTCTTCAAATTGTGGTGAATTTGAATTTATTGCTTGATTAGCCATTTTGTATCGTTTATTAATTTGTCTACTTCAATTTTATCAGTACCGTCATACATGCCTCTTACTCTTGACTGCTTATCGATAAGAACTAAGTATTCACTATGAACAAATGGAATTGGCTGGGATGTGTCTTCAATTGCAACAACTTGATATGAGGCTGCTTGCTTGTATATTTCCTGTGCATTTCCCGTTACAAAGTCCCAATTACTAAGATCAGCTTTCATTTCTTTTGAGTAGTCTAGTAGTACACTAGAGGAGTCATAAGATGGATTAACGGTATGCGATAATATTTTGTAATCTTCTCCTTTTAATTCCTGTTGTATTCTTGATAGTTGAGTTGTCATTTTAGGACAGATTGTTTTACACGTTGTAAAAAAGAAGTCTGTTATGTACACTTTACCTTCAAAATCTTTTTGGGTAACGAGTCTATTTGACTGATTAATAAATGAAAATTTAGAAATAGTATGATCTACATCAATTCCTTTATCATTCATTTGCTTTCTACCGTATACTGGTAAACTTTTTTTAGGTTGATTACATGCAACTAGAGTAAAGATTATAATACTAATCTTTAATTTGTTTAATATCCAATTTTCGCGGTGCATATTGGTTACTTAAAAGTTTATACATTTTGGGGATATCTCTTGCGATTTTTGCATCGTTGATTGTACAATGTGCTCTTATATGCTCATCTTTATCAACTAAAACATAATCAAAAACACCGGTACTGTCGTTTAAGGTTAGTTTCAGGTCGTCTTTTATTCGATTGAATTTTTCACTGTCTGCATGTGCTAAATTCCATTTTATTGAAACTGAGTTCGCATATTCAATTGGAGACTCTTCCCAAACTTTCATTTCAGGATCACCTTCGAAGATACTAATGACCTTAACGTTATTCGCTCTTTTAATAATTTGTTCTCCTACATACATTAAGTGTTTACTCCACTCTTTCGTATTACTTTTCGGGAAAAGTGTTATCAAGTAAAGAATTGAATCTTTATGCTCAAATTTGACTTTTTTTCCGTCAAATTTTTCTAATGAGAACTCTGGGATAGTATAATATTCAGGTGGGTTTTTATACTTCATCTGAACGAATTTCCCGTTCATGTCCATAATAGGTAAAGTACCTAACCCTTTAGCCCAAAAGATAAGTGCCATTGCAATTAAAAATGGCACTATAAATAATCCGATGTAAAGTAATTTTTTAATAGGAGATGAAATAGATTGCTCTCCCATGGTTCTGACTAATTAAGTGGAAAATTTACTTCAGTTACAGCTAATGCTTCATTTATTACTATAAAGATCAAGTATATGATGAAGAAAATGTAAGGGACTAACACAGTTAGTTTAAAGCTTTTTCTTTCATGACCAAGGTGCATGAAAGATAAAACGATGTATCCAGCCTTTATCAAGGTTAATATAATGTAACCATACTTAATAAAAGCCCAAGTAGTACCATCTCCAATAACTGTTTTGCTCAAAGTAGCTCCAACAATTACCTCAAGTAAAGTGATAACTGATAATAATGCTGTTACTTTCCAGATATTCTTTCTGATTTTAGCACCATCTTCTTCAGAATGTTGTGCACCTAAGGAATATTCTATTATATCATCTCTTTCCATGAGAATAAATTTTTAGTGTTATTAAACTAAGTTACTTAGAGTAGGTAGAAGAATGTAAATACAAAAACCCAGACTAAATCGACAAAATGCCAATAAAGACCACCTTTTTCAACCATTTCGTAGTGACCTCTTTTTTCGTAGGTACCTAAGATAACATTTATCAAAATTACAATATTTATCATTACCCCTGAGAATACGTGGAATCCATGGAATCCGGTAACACAGTAGAAAATTTGCGCATATTGTTTAGGTCCTTCTATTGGTGCTCCGTTGAGCCAACCTCCTAAAAAGTTGCTTTGCATCGTTGTGTCATCATAAGTTCCAAAAACCCCGTCAGGTCCAACAATAATTCCAGCCCACTCCCAAACTTGAGATCCTAAAAACACGAATCCACCAATTACGGTTGCTATCATCCATTTGATAACATTTTTTTTATCATTTCTGTGTCCAGCCTCAACGGCTAAAACCATTGTTACAGAAGAAATGATTAAAATAAAAGTCATGAAGGCTACGTATGCAAGTGGGAATCCTTGTTCTGGAAGTTCGCTGTGTACGAAAGGTATGTGATAAAATACTTGATCAGAAACTGGCCAATAATCTGCAGTGTAACGAAACCATCCGAGTGTTACTAAGAATGCACCGAACGTTAACGCATCTGAAATAAGAAAAAACCACATCATGATTTTCCCGTAACTCATACTGAAGGGTGAACGACCACCTTCCCACAAATCTTTAGGTGGAATAGCTTTGCTTACTTCTCCTGCCATTTTTTTTAGTTTTAATTTTTTTAAATTAACCTATATAATACAATAGGAATAACAAATATAGCCACAAAAAATCTAAAAAATGCCAATATATGGAACTAACTTCTATACCAACAGTATCATTTTTTGTGTATAATCCGGCTAAACTCTTAAATGAAACGACTAGTAATGAGATTATCCCACCCAATAAATGCAATAGGTGAAGCCCTGATAATAAATACATGTAACTACTTGCATTATTTTTTGCAGATAATTTAGGGATTATTTCATTTGAGTTATAATCGTCTCGAAGATCATAAAATTTACCATCAACATATTTCAATTCATCGCCTTTATGAAAGATGGAGTAATCAACACCATATTCTCCTTTATTTCCATCTATTAAACCTTTAACATGAATTGCGTCAACAAAGTTCATCCCTTTATTCATTAAATTATCCCAGCCTGTTAATTGAAACTTTACAAAGGCTAATCCCAGGATAAGAGTGATAATAACAAAGATGGATGACACGATTTTCTTTTCTTTTTTTGCCAATTTAACGGCAATAAAGTAGGTGAGGCTACTTATTACTATTATTATTGAGCTTGTATAGAATTCTTCAGGAATAGCAATGCTTACCCAAGTAGCATCTCCTTTGGCAACAACATAAGCACTTGAAAATCCAATAAACATCATAACAATTGATGTTATGGCAATCCACATCATACTCTTGTGTGTCTTTTTCTTTACGTCTAATCTTTCTTCTTTAGGAATACTGTTAATCATATTTTAAAAGTATTGATTGGCTAATAACGCTAATAAAACCAATGGTAAGTAAATAAATGATGCAAACATTAATTTTGTAGCCCATTTCTCCTCCAGAGTTTTAAAAAGCATAAAAGCTGGATGAAGCATTATTACACCACATGCTAAAATGATAATACTTGCAGTTAATCCTGCTATTCCAAATGCTGGAAAACATGGTAGCATAGCAATGGGAACCATAAATAAAGTGTACAATAAAATTTGAAAAGCACTTTTTATGTCTTTACCACCCGCTGAAGGTAATAAGTGGAATCCAGCTTTTTTGTAATCGTCATGACATCTCCAAGCTATTGCCCAAAAATGTGGGAATTGCCACATAAATTGTAGGAAGAATAACGATAATGCTGCAGGCGATATATAAATAGGTTCTTGTAAACTTGCCTCACAAGCTGCCCATCCTATTAAAGGAGGAGCTGCTCCAGGGAATGCACCTACAAAAACGGCCCAAGAAGATTTTTGCTTCATTGGAGTATAAATGAACGAATAGGATATTAAGCTAGCTAATCCTAAAATACCAGTAAGTGGGTTTAGCATGAACCAAAGAATTAAAGTTCCTACTATGCCATTAATTATTGTTATAATCCAAGCTGCTCTTACTGATAACCTTCCTGTTGGGAGGGGCCTATTTTTCGTTCTTGACATTAATTTGTCAAGATGCCTTTCAAAAATTTGATTAAATCCGTTTGAGCTCGCTGTAACTAACATTCCTCCAACACATAACCAACCTACTGCAAGCCAATCAAAATCAAAATTTTCTATTTTCTTTTCATAGAACTTTAATGCAGTAACGTAAGTTACAGAGGCTGAGAAAACAACTAATAATGCAAGACGCATTTTAGTGAAGGCCATAAAATCTTTGAACTTACTTGGGACTTTCTCCTGTTTTATTGTATCTAAATCTTCCGACAAAACCTTTAATAATTACTCATAAAGGTAACGCTTAAAGTTAAATTATGGATGATTATTTTGAAATATAAATAACCAAATTACCACATTCCTGCGGTCTGATGTCCACCTAATAAAAAGATCATTTTTATTTCTGGAATCTTTCGTTTATTAAACGACTTATAATACCATTGTAAATGAAGTCCACCCCACTTGTAAGATTTAGCGTAGAGTTGTTTTTTATTTTCTGAGTCTAATTTTTTTAATATATTTTTTGCGAAGTGAAAATAACTTAGGGGTTGAATTTCTTTTCTAGTTTGATTTTTTGTGTTTTTATTTGGACGCTTCCCGTAAAAAAGCTTGAATTCTGATTTAGTTTCTGTTTTCATGATGAAGAAATCTTGTTTTTTATTGTAATCTAAAGCTTTTTCTTGAGCTGCTATAGGTAGGACTAAGCTTCCTTTAAATCCTGATTTTTTTGTCCGAGAGGAAAGCTGTTTGTTTATTTTACGTTCAACTGATGGCGTGTTTTTAAATCTTCTAAATTCCAGTTCATCTTGATAATTTCTGCAGACGTTATTTAGCTCAGCTGAATACTCAAGTGTATCGACTCCTTTTTTTCTTCTTTTTTCGTTAACCAACCTAAATACTGTTTGATTAAGAAATTCACCATCTAACGATAGAATTGATAATTTTTCGTTTTTAGCCTTTGTGTAATCGCTTGATTGTTTTAAGAATCCAGTTGTTAAAACAAGACAAATAATAAGTGTTTTAATCATTTTTTACTTTTTCAAAAGTGACTTTGTTACTAATACCCCAAGAACCGCTATATAACTGTCCATTTATTAGTGTGCTAATAGTGTAGATTCCTCTTTCTTTGGGAATCTGTTTTGGTTTACTCCAGAAACTGTAATTTTTGGTCAAATTGCTAATCAAAACTTTTTGTGGATGAAACCGTTTTCCGTGGATATAGAAAATTGGTTTTTTTAAAGCACCATTATTAATCAATAATGGAATTGCCAATTGGTATAAACCTGGTTTAAATATAGTTAATTGTTGATTATTATTTACTTCTGTTTGTGATTGAACTATTTTGTAGTTAGCATTTAGTTTTAATAATCTATAGGTTTCTAGTTTAACTTCAAAATCTTCATATTTATTTAAATAAGTGGTGTCCATTTTAAGCCATTTATCCTTTCTCCGAAGCAAAGATTTTTTGTATTTACGGTATTTCACTTTGTGCCATCGTTGAATTTTATGTGCTTTGTAAACCGATAAAAAAGGAAGGGCTTGTACCGAGAAGGTATCGCGTCCTTGAATAAATTGAATTAAATAATTGTCCTCATTAGGATTCGGGAAAATACGAATGTCTTTTATATCAAGTACATATCCCTTTAAAGTACTGTATCTATTTAGTTTCTCAGCCTTAGCTTCATCTGATAAAAAATATATTTTTTTTAAGTCTCTTTCCAAACTATCGCCTACATATCTCCATTTTATTCCTTTGTAATTTTTTAATTCAGGATACCCTTTAATTTTATCACCAAATGGATTTAGTAATTGCTCTCGGTATCCATATTCAGGAGTTATTTCAAAATTAAGACGTAATTTATTCTTCCTTTTTCTGCGCTGGAGTTTAATAAAGACCTTGGAAACTTTTAATTTATAATCCATTCTTGGTATGTCTGGGTAGTATTCACATTCTGATTCTACAATTGTGGGTTGAGTGTTTGAACAAATATCATTTTTGTGATTAAGCCGTTCCCATTTTTGTTTGTAGTTATGGAAATAATACTTGTTTAAAGTATATCTTTTTTTGAATTTTGGTTCTATAATAATCGGTTTGTCGGATTTTATATAAACTTCTACACTATCTTGAAATGCATGTAATTCGATAGCATATTTTACATCAGAAACCTGATTAGTAGGTAAAAAGGTAGGATATTTTGTTTTGGCAAAATCAGCAGGTTTTATAATTTCTTTAATTTCTAATCGCACATCGTCTTTAACAATTAAGTTTCCCGTTTTAATAAATGCTTCAGGCTGAATTTCAATTTTAGTTCCTGATGGTAATGTGAAAATATCTCCAACTTCAGTATATATCATTCGTTTCACGTTACTATTTGGTTGAATATATCGCCAGTTTTTAATTTCCTCGTCCGCATATAAAATGGTATTGTACGTTAATCCAATTATCGTCTTTGGTTTTTCCCATGTAATTTTATTTTTTGGAATTTTATTTCCAACTAGATTTAAAAGTCTGAGTTTTGGAAAGGATTTAGGTTGAATAGGTATATACGTGATTCCGCAATTATTAATGAAGATTTGTTCGAGATATTTAGAGGCGCCAATTTTCCAGTTTGATTGTCCAAATAAACAATTGTTAATATAAAGTGACTTTAATTTTTTTGCTTTTCCAACATGATTAAAGATGGTAGATGGATTTGAAAATCTACAGTTTCTAAAATGTAATGCATTTCCCCTGAACTTCGAAAATGAGCTTGAAAGCTTTTCAAAACATGCGTTATCAATTATTAAAGTTTGTATACTTTTAAGTTTAAAGATGTTGTAAGGTATTGTAGTTAGGTCTTGATGTCCAATTTTTAATTCTTTAATCGTTTTTTGAGCTCCTTTAATTGATTCAATAAATTCAGATATTTTTAAATTTTCACACCCTCTTAAATCTATTTTAGTCAACTGATTTAAGGCATTAAAGCTTTCAGGGAAATGATTAATAGAGCTATTAATTAGAATGATTTCTTCCAAAAAGGACAGTTTATCTATTTCAGAGGGAAGACTTTTTATTCCTGACAGGTTTATAGATCGGAGATTTTTTAACAGGGCTAAACTGTAATAGTTGTATTTATTTTCACCTGCTGGATTGTAGCTGATATCTAGATTTGTTAAGGAATTCATGAATACGATTGAACTTGGGAGAGTGTCAATACAATTGTGTGAAATATCAAATTTCTCAAGACGTAAATATTCAAAAATAGGTGGGAGGTACTTGATGTGATTATCTGATATTTCAACATCAACAAGCTTAGGAAGCCTACGTATTGAAACAGGTAAGTAAAACATGTTACAATGACTAGCCGAAATTTTCTTAAGATTGGGAAAAGCACTAATGATTGAGAAGGCTTGTTTAATGTTTAATCGACGGTTTCCATTTATATTAATTTCCTCCAAGTTTTCTAGCTCAGTTAACCATGTTGGAAGAAACGTGATTTGGTTGTTTTTAATCCAGAGCTTTTTGATTTTTTTACAAGAGCGAACAGAAAAAGGGATGTCAACCAGCCTTTCGTTCGATAAATTTAAAAATTCAATTCTATTGGCGCTTTTTTCAATATCCTTTAGGTGGTATTCTTTCTGTGTGAAACCAAAGAAAAATGAGCAGGATAATAGGAAGATTATACATAAACGCATCACCTTGCAAAATAATAAGGGGATCAAAGCATATTTCGATTATCTACTATAGCTATTCCATAATCGAATGTTAACTTCTTAATAAAGCTTACCTTTAAACTATGGCTGGAGTATATATTCACATACCTTTTTGTAAACAAGCGTGTCACTATTGTAATTTTTATTTTTCAACAACATTTGAGAAATATAGAAGCGAACTAGTTGCGGCCTTAGTGCAAGAAATGAAATTGAAAAGTTTGCTTTTTAAAGGGAAAGAAGTTGAAACTATATACTTTGGAGGAGGAACACCTTCGTTATTGATAGAAGAAGAGTTTAGGACAATATTTAACGGTTTAAAAGAATCGTTTAAAATTGGTAAAGTTGAAGAAGTTACAATAGAGGCAAACCCTGATGATGTAACTGTAGAGAATTTAGCGATTTGGCAGTCTTATGGAATTAATAGGATTAGTTTAGGTGTTCAATCTTTTTTTGAAGATGATTTGGAACAAATGAATAGAAGTCATTCTTCTAAACAAGCGCACAACGCAATTAAACGAATTAAGGAAAGCGGAATAGATAATTATTCAGTTGATTTTATGTTCGCACTTCCTTTACTGTCCAATGAACAATTAGAGAAAAACCTTCAAATAGCTATAGACTATAAAGTCCCTCATGTTTCTTGTTATAATCTTACCATAAAAGAGCAAACGGCTTTGATGGCTTTAATTAAAAAAGGTAAAATTGAAGATTTGAGTGAGGAGAAATCAATTCAGCAATTTAAAATTGTAATGAATCGATTGGGTTCGAATCGGTATCATCAATATGAAATTTCTAATTATGCTTTAGAAGGATATCAAAGTAAGCACAATTCGTCTTATTGGTATCAAAAACCTTATTTAGGAATAGGACCTTCGGCACATAGTTTTTATGAGAGTAAAAGGTCTTTTAATATTTCTAGCATTAGTAAATACATAAAATTATTAGGTGAAGGAAAAGATTATTTTGAAGTTGAAGAATTGACTGAGAAAGAGTTTTTTAATGAGTTTATTATGACGCGCTTAAGGACTTCAAAGGGTCTTGATAGGCGTGATCTTGAAATTATTTTCCCGAAATTTGTAGATGCATTTAAAGAAAAAACATCTAATTATTTAAGGGGAGGGCAGCTTGCTTTTTTTGGAGATGAATATAGATTAACACCAGAAGGTAAATTAATGGCTGATTATATTACCAGTGAATTTTTCGAGGTTTGAGAGAATAAATTTTAAGAAAAAATAAGATTTCTTAGAGTTTATAGTTAGAGCCAATTATATTTTTAATTTTTTTCTTAGAGCAAAGTATAGTAACAAAGTAGTAAGTACACCGAGTAAAGATCCTGCAACAATATCCATTAAGAAATGAAAAGATAGGTATGTTCTTGAGAATCCAATTAGGCACGCTATTATCATATAAGCAATTCCTAGTTTCTTGTTTTTAGTTAGTAACGATAATCCTAAAAATATACAAAAAGCAGTTGTAGTGTGTCCGCTAGGGAAACTGTAATACGCTGGCATCTCAATATCTGGCAGCCAGTTATAACCGGGGTGTCTAACAATTTCTTTTTCACCATGAGGACGATCTAATTGGTCAAACACTAATCTTTTAAAGAATTGCACCAGTAGCGTAGAAACTAGGTAAATTATCCCAATGAATAATGACTTTCTCCAACTGTAAATAACCAATCCAATTAATAATGGAATAGTAAACCAGCCTTCAGCTAAATGCGTGAAAAATAAAAAGATATTATTGGCTACGGGGTGGAAAAACTGATTGATATAAATCTGAATGTCATATTTGGAATATAACAAGGCTGGGATTAATCCGGCGATAAAAAAGAGAGCAAAAATACCTAATGCTCCAAGATTTTTTCTAACTACATTCACTCTTACAAAAATAACCCGTTAAATAATATAATAAACATAAAGGCAGATTTTATTTTTAATAAATAACTCTTAATGAGAGACTATGGGCATAGTTGTAGATTCTATTTTGTTTTTTTTGCCCAACTACATTAAATTCCCCTTGATAATATACTCCCATTTTCATTCCCCACTTTGGAACTATATACCCTATTTCATAATTAGGATTAAATAATTTTAAGACAGATCCATTATAGTTTTGAATTGGTCTATTGTCAGGTGTTTCTCCCGAAAATCTATCAAAATGGCTGTTTAATAAGTTCGAGTAAATTGGAATTTGAAAATTTAAATCAATTCTTTTTTTTTTAGGTTACAAGAATTTAAGCTTGAAATTCCAACAGAGGACTGGTTTTGCCAAATTAAATTCTTTTTGTCAATTTTAGGAAAAAAATTTAACTGGAATGAATTTTCAGTATAAACACCAAAGTAATGCTTTGATTTTTTGGTCCCGAAGGCCTTGAAGTTAATTTCATATGATACATCAATACTTGTTGCTGCTGAAATGTATGGAACATCTAACTCAAGTTCTCTATTAGAATTGGCTATTTGAAATTGAAACTTTTGTTTTGCTTGCTTACCAAACTCATGGCTATAACCTCCATAAAAATATCTTCCAGAGTGGATATGAAAATCGTGGGATGTAAGATTGTAAACTTTATATCCAGAACCCAATTTTATACTTTTCTCTCCAGCGAATAAAGCTGAAATAGAAAGGAATAGAATTCCTGTGAATACGATATTTTTTTTAATTTTTTTCAATTGGTTAAACGATTTGGCCTTACTTTAATTACGGGATAGTATATGAATTGTTTCTGAATTCAAAAGGAGTTTTTGAACACAGTAAAAAAAGATTCTATTAATTCAATTTTTTTTTTACTGTGTCTAAAAAAAAACTAAAGCTTTGTTGTTCGCTAAATGCTTTTTTAAAAGTGAAACATACATCATTATTAAAATGAATTGAACTCTGTTTTTTATTCCCCCCTTTTGTAAGTAATTAGCATTACGCAGAAATTAGTCTTTCTCATGTACAGTTTAGATTTTTTTATTGTTTTAACATAAAAAAAGCTCGAATAAATCGAGCTTTTTTTTAATAGATTGGTCTAATTACATCATACCTGGCATGCCTCCTGGCATACCTCCACCCATTGGACTAGGCGTTTCTTCTGGTTCGTCAGAAATAACACATTCAGTAGTTAATAATAAGCCTGAAATAGAGGCTGAGTTTTCCAAAGCTAAGCGAGTAACTTTTACAGGGTCAATAACACCACTTTCTATTAAGTTTTCGTATTGACTGTTTCTAGCGTTATAACCGAAATCACCTTTACCTTCTTTTACTTTATTAACCACAACAGATCCCTCGCCGCCAGCATTAGAAACAATTGTTCTAAGTGGAGCTTCAATTGCAGTTCTTACGATGTTAACACCATTTTCTTGGTCATCATTTTCAGTTCCAAGGTTGTCTAGTGCAGCAAGAGCTCTGACTAGAGCAGTACCTCCACCAGCAACGATTCCTTCTTCAACAGCAGCTCTTGTTGCGTGTAACGCATCATCAACTCTGTCTTTCTTTTCCTTCATTTCTACTTCAGTAGCTGCTCCAACATAAATTACAGCAACTCCACCAGCTAATTTTGCTAATCGTTCTTGTAATTTTTCCTTATCGTAGTCAGAAGAAGTAGATTCGATTTGAGCTTTAATTTGATTAACTCTAGCTTTAATTTGCTCAGAATCACCAGCTCCATTAACAATCGTAGTATTATCCTTGTCTATAACCACTTTTTCAGCCTGACCTAAGTGAATTACTTCAGCAGTTTCTAATTGGTATCCTTGTTCTTCACTAATTAAAGTTCCGCCAGTTACGATAGCTATATCTTCCAACATTGCTTTTCTTCTGTCTCCAAATCCTGGAGCTTTAACAGCAGCTATTTTTAAAGAACCTCTAATTTTATTAACAACTAAAGCAGCTAATGCTTCACCATCGATATCTTCAGCAACTATTAATAATGGACGACCAGTTTGTTGAGATTTCTCTAAAATTGGTAAAACATCTTTAAGTGCAGATATTTTTTTATCGTGAATTAAGATTAAGGGATTTTCTAATTCAACCTCCATTTTATCTGCATTCGTGACGAAATACGGAGATAAGTAACCTCTGTCGAATTGCATTCCTTCGACAGTTTTCAACTCATCTTCGGTTCCTTTTGCTTCTTCAACTGTAATAACACCCTCGTTACCAACAACTTTCATAGCTTCAGCAATTCTTTTTCCAATCTGAAGATCATTGTTTGCAGAAATAGTCGCCACTTGTGTGATTTCTTCTGTTTTATTAATTGGTTGAGCTTGCTTTTTTAAGTCTTGCACAACTGCTTTAACAGCAGCATCAATTCCTCTTTTTAAATCCATTGGGTTTGTACCAGCTGCAACAGATTTAATACCAGCTCCATAAATAGCCTGCGCTAAAACAGTAGCCGTCGTTGTTCCATCCCCCGCGGCATCCGCAGTTTTACTAGCAACCTCTTTTACTAGTTGAGCTCCCATGTTTTCAACAGGATCAGCTAAATCAATCTCTTTTGCAACAGATACTCCATCCTTAGTCACTGTTGGTGCTCCGAATTTTTTATCAATTACAACGTTTCTTCCTTTAGGTCCTAACGTTACTTTTACTGCGTTTGCTAATGAGTCAACACCTTTTTTAATTTTGTCCCTAGCTTCTACGTCAAATAATATAATTTTTCCCATTTTTGATTTTCTTTTTTTTATTAAACAATTGCGAAAATATCAGCTTCTCTCATTATGAGGTAATCAACACCTTCGAAAGCTAACTCAGTTCCTGAGTACTTTCCGTAAATAACAGTATCACCAACTTCTAAAGTTAATGGTTCTTCTTTAGTTCCTTTACCAACTGCTACAACTTCACCTCTTTGTGGCTTTTCTTTAGCTGTGTCAGGAATGATGATTCCCGATGCTGTTTTTTCTACTGCTGGAGCTGGCTTTACTAAAACTCTATCTCCTATTGGTTTAACGTTTACTGACATTTACAAATAATTATAAGATTAAATATATTAATTTCTTCTTTTGGTTTAACACTTTACGTGCCATTCGAATTATGGAACGAAAATACACTTTTTATGTGTCATTATAACAGAATACAGATGCCCAAAAACAAAAATTGTCAGCACTGATGACAGGCTGACAATTTTAAATATATTGTGTAAGGTTATTCTTCTACTTCTTCGCTATCTGAGACTTGTTCTACTTGCGTTGGCGCATCTCCTAAGTCTTTGTCAGATCCGCCTGAGATAGATTTTGTCGAAATAATACAAAGTATTGCTAAAGCACCAATTAAGTACCATGTTACCTTTTCTATAATTTCTGTTGTTTTTTTAGCACCGAAAGATTGATTTTGTGATGCTAGATTAGCATCTAAACCACCCCCTTTACTATTCTGTATTATTACTACTAAAATCAATAGTACCGCAATAATTATGATTAAAACACTTAATAAAGCCATATCTGTATATTATTCTGCCTGTAAATTCTTAATAAGGGATGCAAAGTAACTCTTTTTTTCTGGGAATTTCAAAATTAACTGTTCATAAATACTTTTTGCTTTCGATATATTTCCTTGGTCGGCATATACTTTAGCTAAAGTTTCGGTCACAATGTTTTCATTATCTATCAAACTTTTTTTAGCCATATTTTCTGGGGAGTAGAATTCTTTTTTTGGCTTTATCTTAGGTTGGTTCGTAATGAACTCATTAATTAAACTTTCGGCGCGCTTTTTAAAAGCTAGTCTTTCAGCTTGTTTAGGGCTTATTTTAGGATTCACTTCTGTCGCTGATACACCTATCCATTCTAAAAAAGATTTTGGTTCGTTATTCTTTATTTGTTCTTCTTTTTGAGTTTGACTTTCTTCTAATTTAATTTCAGCAGATGTCTTATCGACCTCAAGTGATAAGGAGGCGTTAACTGCTGATGAAATGATTTGATTTTCAAGTTCCGGAATGACGGAGGTTGATGCTTGAATAGTTTCTTTTGGTGTTGAAGTTAATTCATCTTCTGGAACAGGTTTCTTTTGTGGCTCTTCAGTAAGTTTTTCTTCCGATTTTTGAGTTCTAGTATTTTCTTTTAGAATGTCAAGTTTGTCGTCCTTCGTTCCTGGTAAAACTTTAACTGTTGCTTTAACCGGTAATGATTCCTCTTCCTTAAAATCGATGCCTTTTTCGATTATCTCGGGGGAAGTTTGTAAAAGCTCTTCTGTTCCTGGAATTATTAATGATTCAGGTTCTTTTTGTTTAATATTTACTATTGTTTTATTTACGATGTAATCTTCCTTAGTATTTGGTTTGTTTATTAGATGGCGTAAAACTCTGCGGTCAGAAATATATCCAGCTGTTTTTTTTAGTTCTTCTTCGAAATGAATATCTGCATCGTTTAATAAAGCAGAAAGGTAAAGCAATCGAATATTTGCTGAATAAGGGAAGTCATCTACAAGATTTTTGAGTTCTTTCTTGTACTTAGGATCAACATTTGTAGGATCCAAAATTAGTGTATTGAAAATGTTTTTATTCATTTTACCAATCAACTAATACTTGATTATAAACTAAAGCTACCAGTTTTTCTGAAATTGATTCAATAAGATCTTCTTCTTTATTATTGAAGTCTTCTGTTGATTCAAAATCATCGTAACTAGTGAAAGTCTTGTCAAAATCTTGTTCGTTACTTACACTATTTGCGTAAGTAATCTTCAAGCTAATTGTTAATCTGTTTAACGCAACAGTTTCATTACCAGTCCCTTGTACAGGAGTAATCTTGTATTTGGTAATCATACCTATAAAGTGTGCATCGCCAATACCATCTGTATATTTTAAATTTGATTCATTGGTGAATCTATTTTGCATTGCGTCTTGAAGAGAAATGGAAAGATTTGGATTCACAATTGAAGCTGAGTTTGAAAAACTTTCGATGCTGAACGTTTCGCCTGGGATTTCTCCACCTCGAAATGAATAACTTGGAATTCCAGCACAAGCCGAAACAATTAAGACAATAAGTATGATTAAAAAATTACGCATTTTATTGTATATCGTATTCTTTGATTTTTCGGTAAAGTGTACGCTCTGAAATTCCTAATTCCTGAGCGGCATTTTTCCTTCTACCTCTATGTTTTTCAAGTGCTTTTAAAATAAATTCTTTTTCTCTTTCCGCTAAAGATAAGCTTTCCTCTATAACTTCATGGCTGTCTTGGAACTCATCAGCTTGACGGGTAGATGGGTAATTATTAGCAATGGGAACGGGGAAATTACTAAAATCTTGATCTGTTTTGGAGTCACTTGATAATTTTAATGGAGGAAATGGTTTGTCACCTTCAACTGTCCCTTGGTTTCTTATTAACCCAGCTACCACTTGCTTTAAATCACCCAGCTCTTTTTTCATGTCCACCAACGCTTTGTAAAAAAACTCACGTTCTTTTTTTAAATCGCTTTTTTGAGCATCTGTAAAACCTTCATCGTCACTACTTTCTTTTAAAACAACAGGTAAATTAGAGGATGCAGCTCCTGGTAAGTACTTAAGAAGTTGGTTTTTGGAAACCAATCTACTTTCTTCAATCACAGAAATTTGCTCAGCAATATTTTTTAATTGACGAATATTTCCTGGCCATCTATAATTTTCTAGGATACTTTTTGCCTCCTCATCTAATCGTAAGGGAGGCATTCTGTATTTTTCTGCTAAATCAACTGAGAATTTTCTAAATAATAAATAAATGTCTTCTTTTCTTTCACGAAGAGCAGGTATTTTAACGGGGATAGTATTTAATCTGTAGTATAAATCTTCTCTGAATTTTCCAGATTTAATTGCTTTCGGAATATCTAAGTTAGTTGCTGCTACAATTCGAACGTTTGTTTTCTGAATTTTGGATGAACCTACTTTAATAAATTCCCCAGCTTCGAGTACTCTTAATAATCGAACTTGCGTATTTAATGGTAATTCTCCAACTTCATCTAAAAAAATGGTTCCTCCATTTGCAACATCAAAATAACCTTTACGATTATCAACAGCACCAGTAAAAGCGCCTTTTTCATGGCCGAAAAGTTCCGAGTCAATAGTTCCGTCTGGAATTGCACCACAGTTAATGGCGATGTATTCGTTGTGTTTACGATTACTTTGAGAATGTATTATTTTTGAGAAAGCTTCCTTTCCAGACCCACTTTCTCCAGTTACTAAAACAGAGAGATCGGTAGGAGCAACTTGCATTGCGACATCAATAGCATCATTTAATAACTTTGAGTTACCAATAATACCAAAACGTTGTTTTATTCCAGTTAATGTTGCGCTCATTCAGCTTAATAATTTACTTTTTCTACGGCTTTCCCTAGTAAGGTTGCAGAAGTAGAGCTTTCAACCTTAACATTAACGTAGTCTCCAATTTTATAATCTTCTCTTGGGAAAATAATCATTTTATTTTGACTCGTTTTTCCTCTTAATTCGTTTTCACTTCTTTTAGAAACACCTTCAATCAAAACTTCGAATGTTTGACCAATTGTAGCAGCGTGTTGTTCTTTGTTAACTTGAGTTTGAATTTCAATAATCTCAGAAAGTCTTTTTTTCTTGATTACCTCTGGTACATCGTCTTCAAATTTCTTTTGAGCTAAAGTACCTGGTCTTTCACTGTAGAAAAACATGTAGGCTAAATCATATCTTACAGTTTTCATTAAGTCAACCGTATCTGCGTGTTCTTTATCTGTTTCAGAACAAAAACCTGTAATAATATCTGTAGAAATAGCACACGTCGGAATTACTTCTCTAATTCTACTCACCTTATCGTCATACCATTCACGGGTATAAGTACGATTCATTTTCTCTAAAATTCGAGTGTTTCCACTTTGTGCAGGAAGATGAATATAATTACAGATATTTTTATAATCTCTGATGGCAAATAATACATCATCTGTAATATCCTTAGGATGCGAAGTACTAAATCGAACTCTTAGGTCGGGTGCAATTTTTCCAACCATCACTAAAAGTTTTGCAAAGTCAACTACTTCATCTCTTGGAGCTTCTTTTAAAGCCCTACCTCTTAAGTTTTTATTTTCTGACCAACGGTATGAATCAACATTTTGACCAAGCAACATTACTTCTTTAAATCCTTTACTGTAGAGATCTTCACATTCATTTAAAATTGAATTAGCATCTCTTGATCGTTCTCTCCCACGTGTAAATGGCACAACACAAAAGGTGCACATATTATCACATCCTCTCATTATAGATACAAATGCTGCGATTCCGTTAGAATTGATTCGAACTGGTTCGATATCATCATATGTTTCTTCACGGGAAAGTAAAACATTAACGGCTTTTTGTCCGTCTTCAATATCATCAATTAATTCAGGGAGTTTTCGGTAAGAATCAGGTCCGGCAACTAAATCAACTAATTTTTCTTCTTCGAATAATTGACTTTTTAATCTTTCGGCCATGCATCCTAAAATACCAATTTTAACATTTTTCTTTTTCTTGTTGTTATGTTTAATGGAATTCAAACGCTTTCTAACAGTTTCTTCTGCTTTGTCTCTAATGGAGCAAGTATTTAAAAAAACTAAATCAGCATCTTCCATATTAGAGGTAGTTGTGTAACCTTCTTTATTTAATACAGATGCAACAATTTCACTATCAGAGAAATTCATTTGACAACCATAACTTTCGATGTAAAGTTTCTTTCCTATTTTAGTCCCATCGTCAGCATTTAAGTTTAAGATTTCACCTTGACGACTTTCCTCTAATAAATCTTTTTTGTCTCCCATAATTGAAAAATGATTTGTAAAGGTACATTTTAATCGAATAAAGGACAATATGTCATATTGTTAAAAATCACTAACCTTATGAGGTCACAAAAACGAGTTAATTTATTGAGATTTAAAATGAATTTGGATTTTGTGAAATGAAATCCGTTATTTTGTAAATTAAAGAAAAGTGATTTTCTTCTAAAAATAGATATTGATCTTATTAATGTAGATATATAAGTATGGCGAAGAATTTGGTAATTGTAGAGTCACCGGCGAAAGCTAAAACGATAGAAAAGTATTTGGGTAAAGATTACACAGTACGTTCTAGTGTTGGGCATATTAGAGATTTGGTGAAAAAGGGATTGGGAGTCGATACAGAAAACGACTTTGAACCGAATTACGAAATATCTCCGGATAAAAAAACAATAGTTAAAGAGCTTAAAGCTTTAGCAAAGAAAGCTGAGATTGTTTGGTTAGCGACTGATGAGGATCGCGAAGGAGAAGCGATATCATGGCATCTATTAGAGGCACTAGATTTAGATGAGTCAAAAACACGAAGAGTTGTTTATAACGAGATTACTGAAGACGCAATTTTAAAAGCGATTAATAATCCGAGAAGAATTGACTTTAACTTAGTAAATGCTCAACAAGCAAGAAGAGTTTTAGATCGTTTAGTTGGGTTTGAGCTTTCGCCAGTTTTATGGAGAAAAGTAAAGCCTAGTTTATCTGCAGGAAGGGTTCAGTCTGTAGCAGTACGATTAATCGTTGAACGTGAAAGAGAGATTGAAGGATTTACTTCTGTGAGTTCATTTAGAGTAGTTGCTCATTTTGATTTGGATGGCAAATCAGTATTTCAGGCAACATTAACAAAAAACTTAAAATCGGAATCGGAAGCGCAAATATTTTTGGAAGAAAGTTCTAAGTCTAAATTTAAAGTTGAGAAACTAGAAAAGAGGCCAGGGAAGAAAAGTCCGGTTGCTCCATTCACAACCAGTACATTACAACAGGAGGCGAGTAGGAAACTAGGTTATTCAGTTGGTCAAACAATGTCTATCGCACAAAGATTGTATGAAGCCGGTTTGATCACTTACATGAGAACGGATTCCACAAACCTATCTGAGTTTGCGAAGGAAGGGATTAAGAATGAAATAATCAGTTCTTATGGAGTAGAATACCACAAAGGACGAGATTATAGGACTAAAAATAAAGACGCTCAAGAAGCGCATGAAGCCATTCGCCCTACAACTTTTGACAAACATGAAATTGATGGGGAAAATCAAAATAAGCGATTATATGAATTGATATGGAAACGCGCTGTTTCTTCTCAAATGGCTGAAGCTCAACTGGAAAGGACTACAGTTACAATTGATGTGTCTGAATCAAGTTTAAATTTAGTTGCAAAAGGTGAGGTTTTAAAGTTTGACGGTTTTTTAAAGCTTTACATTGAGTCGACTGACGATGAAAATGAAGAAGAAGATGGAATGCTTCCTGATTTATCAGAAGGGCAAGATCTGAACCTAACAAACATGAATGCAAGAGAGCGATTTACACATCATCCTGCACGTTTTACTGAAGCAAGTTTAGTAAAAGCAATGGAAGAAAGAGGAATAGGGCGGCCTTCTACTTATGCTCCAACAATTTCGACTATTCAAAAGAGAACTTATATCTCAAAGGAAGAAAGGGAAGGGAAAGAAAGATCGTACAAACTAATTACTTTAGAAAACAGTTCTATTAACGCATTTTACAAGACTGAAATTACTGGTGCTGAGAAAAATAAATTATTCCCAACGGATATTGGGATATTAGTTAATGATTTCTTAGTTGAGAATTTCGGTAAAATTATCGATTTTAACTTTACTGCAAATGTTGAGCAACAATTTGACGAAATTGCTCAAGGTGGAAAAGAATGGAAAACGATGATTAGTAGTTTTTATACGCCATTCCATGAAAACGTGGAAGACACATTAGAGAACTCAGCTAGGATTACAGGAGAAAGATTATTAGGAATAGACCCGAAATCGGGTAAGAATATTTATGTAAGAATGGGGCGTTTTGGGGCAATGGCTCAAATTGGAGAAACACCTAAAACCGATGACGATGAAAAACCAAAATATTCTGGTTTAAGAAAAGGTCAATCTTTAAACTTAATCACATTCGAAGAGGCGTTAGAGTTATTTAAATTACCAAGGACATTAGGTGAATTAGACGAAAAACCTGTTAAAGCAGCTGTTGGTCGTTTTGGACCTTATATTCAAAATGGGTCTTTATTCGCTAGTATTCCTAAAGATGAAGATCCTCTTACAATTAATTTTGAGAGAGCTCTCGAACTTATTGCTGATAAAAAGCAGGCTGATATTGATAAGTTTATTAACTCTTTTGATCATGAAGATGGTGAAATTCAGTTGTTAAACGGAAGATGGGGACCTTTTATAAAGCAAAACAAAGTGAATTATAAAATTCCAAAAGAAGTTGAAGCGAAAGATTTAACATTAGAGGAAGTTTTAAAATTGATGAAAGCTGCACCGAAGAAAAAAGGTGTAGCTAAAAAGAAGGCCCCTGCAAAAAAAGCTACTGCCAAGAAAAAAACAGTTTCTAAAAAAACTAGTACTAAAGCAAAGACTAAGAAGTAATGAGTTTAGGTATTTACTTAAATCCGTTAGACGAAAATCTTTCCATTTCCAAAAACTGGAACCGTAATACTGTTGGAGAAACGATCACGCATTATAATGATGAGGTGAAATTGTTTGAATTTGATATTGCAATTATCGGTGTAATGGAACAACGTGGAAATGTTGGGAATGATGGTTGTGGCTCAGCTCCAAATAGAATACGAGAGAAATTTTATGAATTATATAATCGCTTTGACAGTAAAGTGAATATTATAGATTTAGGAAATGTATTAGCAGGTAATACTTATAAGGACACTTATTTTGCGCTCACAGCTGTTATCACAGAGTTGGTGAAAAAAGAGGTTATCCCTGTTATTATCGGTGGTAGTCATGATTTGACTTATGCTAATTATCAAGCTTACGAAAACCTTGAACAGGTTGTCAATTTAGTAAACATAGATCGATCAATCGATTTAGGATTAATTGAAGAAGAAATCACAGAAGAAAACTTTATTAATCATATCATAATGCATCAGCCTAATTATCTATTTAATTTTAGTTCGGTTGGTTACCAAAGTTATTTCGTAAATAAGGATATTGAAGCTATTGTGGAACGTATGCATTTCGATGCTTATCGATTGGGATCTGTACGTGCCGATATTGAGGAAATGGAACCAATTGTAAGAAACGCTGACATTTTGAGTTTTGATGTAAATGCGATCAAAGGTTCTGATTTTTCTGGATATGCCAAACCCAATCCAAACGGATTTTTAAGTGATGAGATTTGTAGGATTTCTCGCTACGCAGGCCTATCTGATAAGCTTTCTTCATTCGGATTGTATAATTACAATCCTGTTCATGATTCCACAGGAAATGGAGCGATGTTATTAGCGCAAATGATTTGGTATTTTGTTGAGGGATTTAAAGAACGAAAGGGAGATTATCCAGTTGCGAGTAAATCTAAATATAAAAAATACCATGTTGCAATGGAAACTGAAGAACATGAGCTTATTTTTTACAAAAGCGATTTTAGTGGAAGATGGTGGATGGAAGTTCCATTTCCATCGGATTTAAAAAGTAAGTTTATTCGTCATCAAATGGTTCCATGTAGTTATGCGGATTACGAACTAGCATTAAGCGGTGAGGTGCCAGATAGATGGTTCCAAACTTTTGAGAAATTAGCATAATTTTTATTCAATACTCCTCCTATGCAAGAAATTAAGGATACTTTAATATCAGATGATCTTTATGAACAAAAGTTCGTTTGTGATTTAAGTGCCTGTAAAGGGGCTTGTTGTGTAGACGGAGATAGCGGAGCACCCTTAAATGAGCAAGAATGTATGATTCTTGATGATATTTACGATGAGGTTAAACCTTATATGCGTGCAGAAGGAATTGCAGAGGTAGAGGAAAATGGAACTTTTGTAATGGATATCGATGGTGATTTAGTTACGCCGTTGGTCAACAATAAGCAGTGTGCTTATGTTTTTTACGCTGAAGATGGTGGGACAAGGTGCTCAATCGAAGCTGCACATAGTGAAGGAAAGGTTGAATGGAAGAAACCAATTTCATGTGAATTATTTCCAGTTAGAGTAAAGGAGTACGATAGCTTCACAGCCGTTAACGTACAGTTGTTGGATATTTGTAGTTGTGCTTGTGATCTCGGGAAAAAGTTAGAAATCCCAGTTTATAAATTCCTAAAAATCCCTCTTACAAAAAGATTTGGTGAAGAATGGTACGCTCAAATGGAAAAAATAGGAAATAAAAATAACTAATCAATTTTGAACTGTTGGAATAGACACATTTATAGGTTATGTTTCATAAAGAGCAATCTGAATGTAGATGAGTGTTGCAAAATATGAAAAGAAAAACACTGATTTCTTGCTAAATATTGGGGTTGAAAATTATGTTACATTAGCTGATTTTTCTTATTGTTATAAAGTTCTTTTTTCCCGAAAGGCAGAAATTAAGTTTCGTATTATTTATCTCTTTCAACTTGGATTCGTAAAATAAAAAAGAACATGCTAAAAGTCTCAATTCCTTACTTTATTTATTCAAGCTTTATTAGTTGTAAATAGGTTTTAGCCTCACGTTTTTTAAATCCAAATTGAGGCTTAAAAAAAATAAAAATCGACTCGGGGATTTAGCTAATTATTAGTGATTTCAGTTTTGATTAAATGTTTCTTTATCCTGCAGGAAGAGATCGCGACCAATATGTAGCTGTAACCATCTGAAAAAATAATTATTGGTTACCGATTTTTAGATATAAATTAAATGGGCGTGTTAATTTAGGCTCTTTCTTGAATTAGTTGTTTTTTTGAAACAAAATTTTATTTGCCTCTGGTCTGCTTTTCACAGGTATGGACTTATATTTTTAATCTTATCGATTTTAATTTGATCGAGACTTTACTTTTCAAGTGATTTAATAACGGTGAAGTTTTAAAAATAGGATATAAAGAGAAAGGAGATTTTACAGCTTTTCTTCTTGCGCCCTAAAGATTATTAAATTGGAAAAAATTCTCATTAAATAAAGTAAACGTTTTTTTAGTCGAGAGTTTTTGAATAAAAAATTAGGGAAGTGTTATATAATACCTAAAGAAGCTAAGAAATAGCTTTGAAGGCTGCATTCTAAATATAACTTTTAAAAAAAGAGTGTGCCAAGTTTATTTGTTGTTGTTTTCATTTTTGAACAAAACCTTTTGAATCTGTTTTAAAGACTGATGTTTGGAGAAAGTTAGGTCGACTTTTCAACCGGTAGAGTGTGAATATCAAAATATTAAAACTTCTGTTTAGTGATTGAAATTACTGTAAATTAAACTCTCACTTAACAGTGAAATTAGTTCTTTTGAGGAAGATGAGGAGAATGAAAAAACAAGTTTATATCAATGTTAATTTTTTAACATCTGTTGTATAAAGTTGTTGGTACTATTGAGCTAATTAGTTAGCGAAGCCTACCTCTTTTCTTACTTTACTTTTATTGCGTAACGTTCATTATTTCAGTATCTTATAGTTAATGTTTAAAACTACCTTTTAATGTGAATATTAAAACATTGTTCTGTAGCAAAAAAAGACTCATTTTTGAACTCCGCTATTTTTTAAGGGTAAGATATTTATCCCCGATGATTTTATTTGAAGGGTACTCTATACAGTAAAATTTATTAACAAGAAAAACTTTAACATGCAGGATAATACTAAAAAATTCACGGAACAAGCTCAAGCAGATTTAAGCGAGATATTACCGGCCAATACCCAGGTTAATGACGACACTATTGAACCGATTTTAAAATCAAGTAGCGATAGATTTGTATTGTTTCCAATTCAACATGATGATATATGGGAAATGTACAAGAAGCAAGAGGCTTCCATCTGGACAGCTGAAGAAATCGATCTAAGTGGAGACATAATCGACTGGGATAGCAAACTTAATGATAATGAACGTCATTTTATTAAGCATGTTTTAGCTTTTTTCGCAGCAAGTGATGGAATTGTGAATGAAAATTTAGCAGAAAATTTCTTGGCTGAGGTTCAATATACAGAAGCGAAATTTTTCTATGGTTTTCAGGTAATGATGGAAAACATTCACTCAGAAACTTACTCTTTATTAATTGATACTTTAATTAAGGACAAAAAAGAAAGAGAGTATCTATTTAATGCACTTGAGACTATTGATTGCGTTAAGAAAAAAGCCGATTGGGCATTGAGATGGATTGACAATGGATCGTTTGCCGAAAGATTAATTGCTTTTGCAGCTGTTGAAGGTATTTTCTTCTCAGGTTCCTTTTGTTCTATCTTCTGGTTAAAGAAAAGAGGTTTAATGCCAGGTTTGTCATTCTCTAACGAGTTAATTTCTCGTGACGAAGGGTTACATTGTGATTTTGCTTGTTTATTATACTCTGAGCATATAGTTAATAAATTAGATCCTGAAGTTGTAACAGGTATTATTACTGATGCAGTAGAGATCGAAAAAGAATTTGTTACAGATGCATTACCAGTTAAATTAATTGGAATGAATGCAGATTTAATGTGTCAATACATTGAATTCTGTGCTGATAGATTGTTGATTGAATTAGGTTGTAAGAAAGTTTATAACGCAACGAATCCTTTTGACTTTATGGAATTAATTTCACTTCAAGGAAAAACGAATTTCTTCGAAAAGAGAGTTGGTGATTACCAAAAAGCTGGAGTTACTTCAAACAAAGAAGACAACGTATTTAAAATCGATGAAGATTTTTAACCACGTGGCTAACTACTGAATAACTACTTGCAAAAAAGACATCAGTTATTAACCCCAAAAAAAAATTAAATCCAGCATGTACGTAATAAAAAGAGACGGAAGAAAAGAATCAGTTAAGTTTGATAAAATCACAGCTCGTGTAAACAAACTGTGTTACGGATTGGACCCAATTGTAGATTCGACATCAGTAGCTATGAAAGTTATTGAAGGTTTATACGAAGGAGTAACAACCGAAAAGTTAGATAATTTAGCATCAGAGGTGTCGGCTGCAATGTCAACAAAACATCCTGATTATGGTTATTTAGCATCTAGAATTGCTATTTCAAACTTACATAGAAAGACCAAAAAGTCATTCGCTTCTACAGTAACCGATCTTTTTGAATACATCGATCCGAAAACAAATCAATCAGCAAAGTTAATTGCTGATGATGTCTATGAAATTATTCAGAAAAATGCTGATCTTTTAGATTCAGCCGTTATTCATGATCGAGATTTCGGTTACGATTACTTTGGATTTAAAACATTAGAAAGATCTTATTTATTAAAAATAAATGGTCAAATAGTTGAACGCCCTCAGCACATGTTGATGAGAGTTTCAGTTGGAATTCATAAAGATGATATTCAGGCTGCCATTGATACTTACAACTTAATGTCTGAGAGATGGTTTACACATGCTACCCCAACTTTATTTAACGCAGGTACTCCAAAACCACAAATGTCATCATGTTTCCTTTTAACGATGAAGGAAGATAGTATCGATGGTATTTATGATACCTTAAAGCAATGTGCTAAAATTTCACAATCTGCTGGAGGTATTGGTTTGTCAATTCATAATGTTCGGGCAACTGGTTCTTATATCAAAGGAACTAATGGAGAGTCGAATGGTATTATACCAATGTTAAGAGTATTTAATGATACTGCTCGTTATGTTGATCAAGGTGGAGGGAAACGTAAAGGATCTTTCGCAATTTATTTAGAACCATG
Organism: Flavobacteriales bacterium; assembly: GCA_029251005.1. Taxonomy (GTDB): domain Bacteria; phylum Bacteroidota; class Bacteroidia; order Flavobacteriales_C. The sequence goes on from JAQXEE010000074.1 coordinate 39,358, forward strand.
GCATGCAGATATCTTTGATTTCTTAGACTTACGAAAAAATCACGGTAAAGAAGAAAGAAGAGCAAGAGATTTATTCTTTGCACTATGGACAAATGATTTGTTTATGCAAAGAGTTGAAGATGATGGTGAATGGACTTTAATGTGTCCAAGTGAATGTCCAGGTTTAGCAGATGTTTATGGAGCCGATTTTGATGCCTTATATACGAAATATGAAAAAGAAGGGAGAGGAAGAAAAACAATTAAAGCACAAGAGCTTTGGTTCGCAATTTTAGAATCTCAAGTTGAAACAGGTACCCCATATATGCTATATAAGGATGCTTGTAATTCAAAATCTAACCAAAAGAATTTAGGCGTAATTAAGTCTTCGAATTTATGTACTGAGATTATTGAGTATACTGCTCCTGATGAGGTGGCTGTTTGTAATTTAGCATCGTTAGCTTTACCAATGTATGTAACTAAGGATGGTAAATTTGATTTTGATAAGTTATTTGAAGTAACGTATACAGTTACTAAGAATTTAAACAAGATTATCGATAATAATTATTACCCAGTTGCTGAGGCTAAAAATTCAAATCTACGTCATCGTCCAATTGGTTTAGGAGTTCAAGGATTAGCGGATACTTTCATTAAAATGAGATTTCCTTTTACATCTGATGAGGCTAAACAGTTGAACAAGGATATTTTTGAAACAATTTATTTTGCTGGTTTAACAGCATCTAAAGACTTAGCTAAAATTGATGGTCCTTACCAAACATTTAAAGGTTCACCAGCATCTGAAGGAATACTTCAGTTTGATATGTGGGGAGTTCAACCATCAAAAAGATGGGAATGGGATGTTTTAAGAGAAGAAGTAATTGAGCATGGTATTAGGAACTCGTTATTATTAGCGCCTATGCCAACTGCGTCAACTTCACAAATCTTAGGAAATAATGAGTGTTTTGAGCCTTATACTTCAAACATTTATTCAAGAAGAACATTGTCTGGTGAATTTGCTGTAATTAACAAGCATTTATTAAGAGATTTAACAAAGTTAGGTTTATGGAATGATGATATGAAGAACAGATTGATCGCAGCTAACGGATCGATTCAAGACTTCCCTGAAATACCGGAAAACGTCAAAGAACTTTACAGAACTGTTTGGGAAATCAAGCAAAAAGATGTTTTAGATATGGCAGCCGATCGCGGTGCTTATATCGATCAATCCCAGTCATTAAATATTTTCATGGATGCACCAAATTTTGGTAAGTTAACGTCTATGCATTTTTACGCTTGGAAAAAAGGGTTGAAAACAGGGATGTACTACTTAAGAACTAAAGCAGCAACTGATGCTATTAAGTTTACAGTAGATAAAACCACTTTAGGTGCTAAATCAGAAGCTGTAACTGCTGAACAAAGAGAAGCTGAAATAGCATGTTCAATTGATAATCCAGATGATTGCGAAGCATGTGGAGCTTAGTTACTAATTTACTAACGTGTTATTTTAGATAACTGAGTTTTCTCTGAATACTATATTTAAAAGGTTCCTCGTTGTATAACAGGAACCTTTTTTTATATATGTTTAAAATAAAGCTGTGGTTGCAATTATTCACTGTGGTGAATGGCTAAAAAATGTTATTTTTGAATCATGTCTATTTTTGACCACTTAGGTAAATATTATATATTAATGTCTCAAGCTTTCGCAAAGCCTGACAAGTTTAAAGTGGTTTGGAAAAGAGTAATTGATGAAATGGAGTCTATAGGTTTAGGTTCATTGCCAATTGTTGGGATTTTGTCAATTTTTATGGGAGCTGTTACTCTTCTTCAAATGGCTTATAATTTCAGTAATCCACTAGTCCCTGTTTATACAGAAGGATTAGCAACAAGAGATACAATGATTCTGGAGTTTGCACCAACTATTATTTCACTTATTTTAGCGGGTAAAGTAGGGAGTTCTATTGCAGGTAATTTAGGAACAATGAAAGTAACAGAGCAAATCGATGCTTTGGAAATCATGGGAGTTAATCCTAAGAGTTACTTAATCATGCCAAAGGTTGTTGCTGCGTTATTTGTTTTTCCGTTTATTGTTATTGTTTCTATTTTTTTAGGAGTTACTGGTGGTTATATCGCTTCATTATTAACAGGAACGGTTTCCATTGAGAATTACGTTTTTGGAATAAAATTTGATTTTGAACCTTTTTATATTACTTACGCTTTAATTAAAGCTGAGTTTTTCGCCTTAATTATTACTTCAATTGCTTCTTACCAAGGCTTTTTAACCTCTGGTGGGGCTAAAGAAGTAGGAGATAGTGGTACAAGAGCTGTTGTTTATAGTTGTATAATAATATTATTGTTTGATCTTATTTTAACTCAATTACTTTTAACTGTTTAAAATGATTGCAGTAAAAAACATATCAAAATCCTTTGGAACAAAAAATGTTCTGCAAGATATTAACCTCACACTTCAAAGAGGAAAGGTTAATATGATTATTGGTAAAAGTGGTGCTGGTAAATCTGTACTATTAAAATGTCTAGTAGGATTATTTGACATAGATGCGGGTTCTATTTTATATGATGAACGTCAGTTCTCTAAAATGGGTTATCAAGCAAAAAAGAAGGTAAGGCAAGAAGTTGGAATGTTGTTTCAAGGTTCTGCTTTATTCGATTCTAAATCGGTTATTGAGAACGTTATGTTTCCATTAACCATCTTTTCTGATAAATCGACAGAAGAGATTAAAGAGAGAGCAATATTTTGTTTAAGGCGTGTTAAAATAGATGAGACTGCCGATGATTCATTTCCGGCTGAAATATCGGGTGGAATGCAAAAACGTGTCGCAATTGCACGCGCAATTGCTTTACAGCCTAGGTATTTGTTTTGTGATGAGCCAAACTCTGGCTTAGATCCGCAAACATCTATTATTATTGATAATTTGATTAGAGAAATTACGGAGGAATTTGACATTACAACGATTGTTATATCGCACGATATGAACAGTGTAATGGAAATTTCGGATACTATCTCATTTATCCATCAAGGACAAAAGTGGTGGGAAGGTTCTCGAGATGATATTATGAATACAGAAAATCAAGAAGTTGTCGATTTCGTATATGCTTCCAATTTTATGAAGGCACTAAGAGCTTCATTCATAAAAAAATAATTTCACTAAAAGAAAAACGCCCTCAATCCTAGATTGAGGGCAGTTGAACTTAATCTTGTTCCATAACTTCTTTGAAGTGATTTAATTCAATAACACTTCTTAGATGCCCTTTCATGTAAGTCACCATTTTTTCAACTTGAGCATTTGAGAAACCAATTCTTAAACCAATTTCTTTACAAAGTTTGATTTCTTCCTCATCGGCAACCATATCCATTTTCATTACCTGTAGCGTTTGCCAAAAGTAAAAAACTTTGTTTTCTTCCTTTGGTGCTGTAAATGGAATTTTATCTAAATTATCGATAACGTATTTAAATTCCTGTGGAGTAATTCCTAGTTTAGCAACGATTAATTTGATGAACATGTCTTCAAAATAATTCACGTTTCCGTCCGAACTTGCCATTTTAATAAGGTTGGCAACTTGGCTACTCTTTTCGTCTAATCCTAACATAATAATAGTCGTTTATATATTGATTTTAATTGATTCTAGTTTTTTCCTAATTCGTCTTTAATTCCAAATATCCCTTGGGTAAGTAACTCTACTTTTTCAAGTAAAGTTCCCATTTGCTGGTTGGCCCCAAAGCCTTTCATTTTTTGTTGCTTTCGGTAAACAGCAAGTATGTCTTCCCAGCGATGATTTTCTTCTTCTTTTCTCCATCCAGTCAATCCTTTAAATTTTAATAAGTTAGATTCTGCACTTGTAGTTAAAGTCTGACTTTCGTTTTCGTAATAACTTAACATCAATGTTTTAAGCTCATCGTTATTCATAATAGCGATGATTTTCTCGGCTATTCTGTTCATGTTTCGATACGAGCCTTGTAGCTTAAATGGAGGCTCATTTCTATACTGATCATCCATTGCTGCTGATTTAATGTACTCTTTGTTAACATCAAGAATAATCTTTCTTACTGCAATTATTTTTTCAAGAACACTAACATAATCTTTAATTTCTTCCGTAGTGTGGTTTGATTCAAATTCGATTCCTTCTGCCGAACCTGATTGGGCTATTTTAACTAAGCTATATAAGTCGTTTTGAGACTTACCAACTAGGTTTCTAAGGATTACGTTAGATGTTAATGAATTCTCAATGTAACTCATTTCAAATACGTCCGCTTGATCTCCAATTATATCTCCAAGGTTATAAATGTCTGCCCTATTAGAAAGCATATCTGGTATTTGGAATTTATCTCCACTTTCGGTGAATGGATTTCCTGCCATTACAACACAAACCTTCTTTCCTCTAAGATCATAAGTTTTAGATTTTCCTTTATAAACTCCTTCAATTTTTCGTTGAGCATCACAAAGCGAAATGAATTTTTGAAGAAATTCAGGATTACAATGCTGAATATCATCTAGGTAAATCATCACATTGTCACCCATTTCTAATCCAAGATTTAGTTTTTCAACCTCTTCTTTAGCACTCATATTGGGTGCGTCTTCAGGATCTAGCGAAACAACATCATGCCCCAATGCAGGTCCGTTAATTTTTAAGAACACAACACCTAACCTACTGGCAATATATTCCATAAGGGTAGTTTTACCGTACCCAGGAGGAGATATTAAAAGAAGCATTCCCATTAAATCAGTTCTCTTATTTTCACCAGCCGAACCAATTTGCTTGGCTAGGTTATCTCCGATTAATGGCAGGTAAACTTGATTGATGAGCTTGTTTCGAACAAAAGAAGACATTACTCTAGGTTTTAATTCGTCGAGTTTTAATTCGTCTTTAAAAGAGTTTATGAGTTCTTTTTTTAAATCGGTATATTTTTCAAATAATGGAACTGATGTATTACAATAGTGTTCCATTTTTTTTGAGAACGAGTGATAGCTTAAAGTGTATTTTCCTTTTTTGATTAAATTATGATCGCCAACTAAGGCTTCTAATTCTATGTTTAGAGAAAAGTTAATAAGGTTTATTCTACTTTTTTCAAGCATATAAAATGCTGCTGTTTCATCAATAAATTGAGAAAGATTATTCTCAAAAGTTTCTGTAAAAGCGGTTAACCAACTTACTATTAATTTGTATTTTGAAAAAGGATCTTCAATCTGATTAGAAGATTTTTCAAATTGTACAGTTAGTTTGTTGTCTTTTAAGTATTTATTGAATTTATCACCTAATTCAAAAGCCTCCTTTCCAATCGAAAAATTATCTTTTGAATCTAATTCTTCAATTAAGTATTTAGCACAAATAACGGCGTTGATTTCAAGTTTGTTTTTTGAAATGAAAGGGCGAAGCAATTGCACTAAATCTTCTTCTAAATTTGCTGTTTCATTCGTATTAGGGAAAGCTTGCTTTAAAACTCCTACAGCATTAATTCTTTTTTGAATGATGCTTTTATCGTCTGCACTAATTTCAAATAACCAAGCGAAAATAGAGCATGACCGAATTGTAGGGTTATATTTTAAAACACCACCGTTTAAATGCATTTCCATTACCTTTTTTAAGATAATAGCAGCATCTTTATCATGAATACCTTTAGAGTAACTTTCTTGGTATCGATTACCCATAAAACTTGCCACATAATCAATTAGTTCCTTTTGAGAAAAGTTGATTATTTCGTGTTGATTTTTAGGTGATTGATTTTTTAGTGTCGAGAATAATAACCAGGCTAAATATTCACTTTTATATACTTGATTGGATTCGGAAACTACAGATTGACTCCAGACAGGAGTAGTGGTCATGAGTTCTTCGTCGTTTATTTTTTGGAAAAAGTTGGTGCCTGTAATATGGTAGTACTGTCCATCTTCTTTTGGAACAATGGTTAAATCTATATTTTGTTTATTCACTAGGAATTTATGTTTTCCAAGTGAAATTACGTTCTCACTCTCGAATAATTCATTCTTATCCTTAAGTTGTCTTAACGCGTCTTCTTTAATTCTTTTAATGGAACTTTGAATCTCATCAGCTTTAACAGTATCGCCCAATGTAATTAGCTCTTTAATTACATCTCTAACTTTATCCACCATTAAATCGGAAACCATATATCCATTAATCTCATTAACAGATTTCATTCCTTTTAATCGATTGGTAATACCCTTTAAAATTCGATCAGCAGAAGATTTTAAGCTTGTTGATTTTTTATTTCTTTTTTCAATTAACTGAACCTTTTTAGCTTCGAAAGCATTGTATATTTCTTCTCTCTTTGCTGAGATTATTTCGATGAATTCATCAAACTCAGAAAATTTCCCACCTAACTCTTCTAATTGAATCATTAGTTTCGAAAGGTATTCTTCACACTTATCAGGTTCGTCACATAAATCGAGATAATTAATTATCCCCTGAGAAATTAACTTGATTTGAGCATTAAACTCAGCTTTACCTTCATGACTTTGAAGCTCTTTTCTCTTCTTTTTTAGGTTGGCGTTAATTAAGTTGAATTGAGCGTATATTTCAGAAATACTATCAATAATCTTAGTAGTTTGAGTTGGATCCTCAATTTTTAAATTACTAACAACATCAATTAACATTTCTAATTCAGAAGAAATCATTTCGATATTTTCTTCTGCAGTATTTGCGTCAGTAACCTTTTTTAAATTATCGACTTCAGTTTTTATGTTTTCTACTTTTTTAGCATAGGGTAGGAGTGCTTCTTTTTTAAGTAAAAACTTAACACAATTTTCACTTAAAACATTTCCTAATTTTTCTAGGTTAGCATTGATTTCTTCAATTCTAACAAGATTGATATATCTTTTGTCCTTTAAGGAAATTACGTTTCCTCTGATGGTTCTTAATTGAACAAGTAATCCAACGAATTTATCAATATTATCATTCGATGAATTATTAATCCCTTTGATTAGCGCTTGATATTCAAGCTCAACTTCTTCTAATGCTTGTGAGCTTGATAGTTTTATTTTGACAACCTTTTCAAATTCTTCGATTGCATTTGTCGAAGATTTTTTGATGTTTAATAAAGGCGCTTCTAATTCAAATCCTTCCTTTTTATTTAGCCAATAATAAGTGTCTAAAACATCAGTTGTTTTCCGAACAAGATCAACGTATAGATTATCGTAAGAATCTTCTTTCTCTATTAATTTGATAACCTCTTTACACTCCGACATTGCTCTAACAACTTCCTTATTTCCAACTTTGGTTAGGAAACTATCAGAAGTATTTGCAACTAAAGATCCATCATCTAAAAACGGAGTTGTCCATATTTGAATTGAATGATGGGCTTGTACTTCGTTTTCAGATTTAAAAAAACATAGCTCTCCATTTTTAAACAAAGAGTAACCATGACAAATAATTGGCTTACCAATCGTTTGCTCAATTAGGTTGTAAGAGAGCAGGAGGTAAACCCCATCTGGCTTATCGTAAAATATGTAAAGAAAATCCTCTCCATTAGGAGACGCTATCCTTTTTTCGAATAGCATTCGCTCAAGATCAAGGTTGAATAATCTAACCTCTCCCGATTGTAAATACATTCCTTGTGGGAATATTACACCATGATCATCCGGTAAAAGCGCGCAGCATTGTTCTATTCCATCAACTCTAGTAGCTTGTTTGATTTTATCGTTATAGATTATGAAACGGGCTTCTTTTTCCTTGTACGGAAGGATTTTTAGGAAGATTAAATTCTCTACGATTGCATAAGAAAT
>JAQXEE010000153.1 GCA_029251005.1 Flavobacteriales bacterium
ATTTTTTCCATTTCCAATAATTTGTAGTTGATTCTAAATCAACTAAAATGACAATCAAAAAAAAAGCTTGCAGTAACCTGCAAGCTTTTATATTATTTAAATAATACCAACCGGTTCGCTGCCTTTAGTTAAAGAGCCTGCCACCACCAAGAATTATTAATTGTCGTCATCATGCAACAAATATAATGAGGATGGATTAGTTGGCAAAATAGATTCGTGTAAAAAATAATACAAACACCATCATTTTATACTTGGTGTATAACAGCGACCTATTTAAATTGGCTCAGTCTGTAATTTAAAGTAATACATGTTAAACTCGATTACAAGGTTAGTACTAAGTGTAATTATCATCACGTTTACTTCATGTGGATATATTGCAAGACAAATTATAACTCCAAAAAGCTGCAAAGAATGTGAAATACTTGACCAATACAACAATTTAGAACAACGTGCTAAAGCAACAGCTTAAGATTTAGGTTGCGGCCATACAATTATATGTGAGATTTATTGTAAAAAAGATGTTTATGAAGCATAAACGAATCGGTAATCAAAAAAGAAAGGGCGAATTAAAATTCGCCCTGTAAAAATTAAATTTATGTTCGCAACTACATTTTAGCATGCGCTCCATCGCAAAAACTTCCATTTGCTGAGTTTTTACAGCCGCACCATGCGATCGTTTTCTTTTGAGTAATCGTTTCAATATTTGGTCTAAAATCTGTTCCTGAATGAGCACCATCACAGTAAGGTTGGTTTATACTTTTTCCGCAAGTGCACCAAGCGTACTTTCCGGGTTCAACTTCTAATACGTAGGGTGCTTTCTGAGGTACTTCTGGTTTAGACATATTTATTTTAATTAAAAGTTTAACTTTGATTTATGATTAATTTAAGGAACATATTTGTTAAAACAAATATAGTTTTAGTATTTTGTCTAATTTGGAATCATTCCAGTTTAGCACAATCGCTTTTTGACACCACCTATATTGACACAATAGCACTTAAAGTTAAACGTGATTTTGATGCTCAAGACTTTATTAGAATGACGAAAGAAGACACTAGTTTTCATCGAGCTTTTAAAAATTTAAAAATGTATCCTCATCAATCCAAGAACTCGGTTACAATTTTTAATAAAACATGGGATCAAATTGCGCAACTAAAACGGACGGCGACTCATTTGAGTGATGGTAAATTAGGTTCTATTCAAATTGACAATGAAACTACCGATGGGAAGTTCTACAAAAAAAACGGGGAGCACAAATATTTTACAGGCGAAATGTTTGATAAAGTCTTTTTTGAAAAGGGAAAATTTGATGTAGATAATGCCGTTAAAACCAATTATTCTCAACAAAAACCAGACGATAGAACAAAAAAAGAAAAATATTATGAAAAACTTAAAACCTTTATGTTTTCTCCTGGAACAGGAGTTGATGGAGTTCCGTTAATTGGGAAAAAACTAAATATTTATGAAGGAAAAATGGTGCAGTTTTATGATTTTAAATTGGATAAAACATTTTTCAAAGATTCAATTCCTTGTTATAAATTCTCCTGTAAAAAAAAAGCTGACATAAAAGAGAACAAGGTTGTAATTCAGAATGTAACAACATTTTATGACCGGCGAACAATGAAAATAATTGCTCGAAGCTATGCCTTAAAAGACGCAACATCGCTTTTCTCTTTTGATATAAAAATGTACATCGAATTAAAATATGAATTTAATGAATATCTACCTGTTAAAGTTAAATACAATGGAGAATGGGATGTACCTCTACAAAAACCTGAGCGGATTAAATTTGAAATTTTAACCTCCAACTATTTTGAACCGAAAACTTGAAATTAAGATTACTCAATTTGATGCTATTTAACACCTGATGTTAAATGTCTATATAAGCACAAGATCCATTGCAGCAATTTACAAGCGGTTTTGTTGTTTTGGAAACTTCCAATATTACTTGGTCTATAAATGGATAATGAAAACTAGAAACCATAAGCTAACTTGTTTGCCTTTAAGAGTCATGCCATTTCTAATAATTCCTTGCAATTTAAAATCATACGGTATTTCATTGTTAAATAAATCAATATTTAATGATTCCTTTCTTTTCTACAAATATTGAAATCAGCTTTATAAAGATCCACACCCTCTAAAAAGTCATCAGACTTATAAACATCAATAATTAGTTCTTGACTTCTTAAACAACAAAAAAACTATGCAAACTGATTATTCATATTTGTGCAAATTGAAACCTTTTCAAAAAATATTTTAAAATTCTAAAACAAGGAAATAGCTGCCAAATTGAAGAATACCAAATTTAGGGTATTGGGAATACATTTCTTCTAAATTAGCTTTGGACCATAAACTAAAAAACAATGAGAAAATTAATTTTATCTATACTTTCAATTGCTTTGTTAGCAAGCTGTGAAGACAAAGACGAAAACGAAAACGTATCTGAAGGATATAAAGTTCCAACTACCTACAATTTTAAAAACGTAAGCTACTCTGGTCAAAAAGATAGATTAAACATGTTGAAAGAGTTGACAAGTTATATTAAAACTGGGCACAAAGAAGACAGCGTTTTAAATGCTCAAAGCATGAAGGACATGTTTGGAAACTCAAACACTCCTTTTACAAGCGCTGAATTAAACGCATCGACAAAACAATTACAAAACAAAACAGTTCCTACCGAAGCAGATCTTTATGTAAATCTTTTTGATTCCATTGCTAAATATTCAGGGAAATCTGGTGGGAAAAATGGACAAGCTGGTTTGGTTTCAGGAGCTAATAGAACAATATTAGTTGATGCAAACGGAATGGAGTATGCTCAATTAATTGATAAGGGAATAATGGGTTCTTGTTTTTACTATTCAGCTACTTCATCTTATTTATCCGACGAAAAGATTGGAGACGCAGTTGATAATACAATAGTTGAAGATGGTAAAGGGACTAAAAAAGAACATCATTTTGATGAAGCTTTTGGATATTTTGGAGCAGCAATAGATTTCCCAACAAACACAGAAGGAGTTAGTTTTTGGGCAAAGTATTGTAATAAAATGGATGAAGTTGCAGGTACAAATAAAATTATGGATTATTTCTTAAAAGGAAGAGCTGCAATTTCTAACAAAGATAAAAGCGACCAAAACGATGCTGTTGCTGATATTAAAATTCAATGGGAAAAGATTTCTGCTGCTACTGCAATTCATTATTTAAACGACGCTGATAATGTGTTTACTGATGATGCAGATAGAT
>JAQXEE010000137.1 GCA_029251005.1 Flavobacteriales bacterium
TTTTCTAGTAAATAATTAACCGGAACAGTTACAACTAGGACAAAGATAACAGCAGCACCTAATCCAGATGCTGTTTTCACAGACTTAGATACTGCAAGATATGAGCACATACCTAAAAAGTATGCAAAAATCATATTCTCTACGAATATACTTTTTACTATTATGTTTACGTAATCTAACATTTTTCTAAATTTTCTCTATTAATATTGAATTAGTTCGCTTCAATTAACTTTCTATTCTTACTTCTTTGCACCCAAATGATTGAAGCAACCAAGAATAGAGCAATTGGAGATAATAGCATTAAACCATTGTGCTCGTAAAACCCGCCATTTTCAATTAACAATGAATCAGGTACAATTTTCACACCCCAAATAGAACCTGAACCGAAGATCTCACGAATAAAACCGACGACTAATAGAATCCAAGTATAACCAAATGCATTTCCAATTGCATCCAAAAATGCAGGTCCAGGTTTATTCGCTAAGGCAAAAGCTTCTAGACGTCCCATAATGATACAATTGGTAATAATAAGTCCTACAAAAACCGAAAGTTGTTTAGACACTTCATAAACAAAAGCTTTAAGAACTAAATCAACAGTGATAACTAATGTCGCTACGATTACTAATTGAACGATAATTCGAATTTTATCCGGGATTAAATTTCTAATTGAAGAAACAACAACATTAGCAGCTATGAGTACGAAAAGTACCGACATAGACATTACAAATGCGTTTTCTAGCATTATTGTGATTGCCAAAGCAGAACAAATTCCTAATACTTGAATAGAAACTGGATTCGAATCGTTTAATGGATCCTTAATCAACTTCATGTTCTTTTTTGAAAACAATGATTCTTTTGTTGTACTCATTGTGAATTATTTAAGTCTTTAATATTTTTTATGAATTAGTTTACTAAACCAAAAGCTTTCATGTAAGGCTTAAAACCTGATCTTAACATTGCTCCTACTCCATTTGAAGTAATGGTAGCTCCTGCAATTGCATCAATTTCATGCTCTGGGTTTTTCAAACCACCTTTAACAACATTTACAGAAAGGTATTTATCTCCTGACATGATTTTTTTAGTTGAAGAAGTAAATAAATCTTGGAAATTATTTTCAGCGATTTTTGCTCCAAGACCTGGTGTTTCAGACTTGTGATCGAAAACAACACCTTCAATGGTGTTTTTATCTTTACCCAAAGCAATGAATCCCCATATTGGTCCCCATAATCCATTTCCTGCCATTGGTATAATGTACTTTATATTATCACCGTCAGTAAATTTAAACATTGGGTATTTTCTGATTGAAGCATCATTCTTAGTAGCCTTGTATTCCTTAACAATGTCGATTCCAAAAGCAGTAACTCCTTCCTTTGCAATTGATGTTCCATGCACATCAAAAACATCCTCAGTAATTTTGTTAGTGAAGATTTCAGAGATTTGAGATTGTTCCATCTCTTTTAACTCTTCCATTTTGTACGCTCCAGCAGCAACTAGTATAAATTGACGCTTTTCATTACTAACATTTGCTTTTTGCCTCTCCTTTAACACAGTTGCTAAAGTTGCAAGTAATGCTCCACAAACGATAACTAATATTATAGCAAACGTTACCGTGTATCCTGTACTATTCTTATTTACAGCCATTTTTAATTGATTAGTGGGTTAATGAATGTAATTTTGCTCTTTGTAATCTATCTTTGATGTTTCCTTGAACAACATAATGATCAATTAGTGGAGACATAACGTTCATAAAAAGAATAGCCAACATTATTCCTTCCGGATATGCCGGATTAAATACTCTGATCATAATTGTCATTAATCCAATAAAGAAACCATAAATTACTTTTCCAACTTCAGTTTGTGCAGCCGAAACTGGGTCTGTAGCCATAAATACAATACCGAACATAAAACCTCCAGCTGTTAGATGTTCTAACGGACCTACAGTCATGTAAGGATTCATACCTGCGGTGTTGAATATAATTGTCATGAATACAGCTCCGAATATTCCAGATGCCATAATTTTCCATGAAGCGACACCAGTATGTAGTAGTAAGCCAGCGCCAATTAAAATTGCGACAACTGATGTCTCACCTATAGAACCGGGTATTAAACCCAAGAATGAATCTAATAATGAATGTGCGCCATCTAAAGCAGCAATACCAGCATCTATACCTTGTTCTTTGTATATGCCGATTGAGGCATTAAAACGAGACAACTGGGTTGCTCCTGCCATTGCATCAAATTGTCCTACTGCTTGACCTAACTCATTTAATACTTTTCCAGATTCAGTTTGAACATAACCATCAGGAAGTTCGGTATTAACCCATGCTTTATCTCCAGATAATTGCTTTGGATATGCAAAGTATAAAAACGCTCTAGCTGTTAACGCAGGATTTAAAATATTCATTCCTGTACCTCCAAAAACTTCTTTCACAAAAACAACTGCGAAAATAGTGGCAACAGCTACCATCCACAAGGGAGTATCAGCAGGTACAATTAATGGGATTAACATTCCTGAAACTAAGAACCCTTCCTCAATTGGATGTCCTTTCGCAATACAAAAACCAAATTCAACACCTAAACCAACTGCGTAAGAAACAATTACTATAGGTAATACTTTTATAGCTCCGAATAAAACCTGGTCTAAAAACCCGAACTCTTCTAACAGTCCTAATGCACTGTAATGTTGAAAACCTGTATTCCAAATTCCAAACAATAAACAAGGAATTAATGCTTGGATAACGGTATTCATTGTTCTTTTTAAATCTACAGCATCGCGAATATGCACACCTTTTTTGGTTGTGTGCTTCGGTGTAAATAAGAACGTAGCAAAACCGTCGAATAATGGGAACCATTTTTCGTACTTCCCTCCTTTTTCAAAGTTGGGCTCCATTTTGTCTACAAGTCTCTCTAAAAACTTCATCTCTTTTATCTAATGGAATTAATTAATCTATTTAACTAAGCGCACTCCTTTTTAACTAAGTCTAATCCAGCTTGCAGAATTTGTTGAACTGGTTGCTTAGAAGTACAAGCGAACTCACACAATGCTAAATCTTCAGGGACTATTTCATAAATCCCTAAACCTTCCATTGCATCAATATCTTCTACTAAACATGACTTTAAAAGTTGAACAGGATATATTTTCATCGGTAAAACCTCTTCGTACTCACCAGTTACCACAAACGCCCTTGATTCACCATTAAGGTTTGTATTTAATCGGTAAGCTTTGCTTGGGATTATCCACGACCATAGTGTACGACTTAATGATAATTTTTCTGGTTGAATAGGAAGCATCCATCCAAAAAAATCATATTTATTTCCTTCAGGCAAAACAGTTAATTGAGAATCGTAAAATCCTAAAAACCCATTTTTTTCTACCTTAGTTCCAGTTAAAGCATTTCCGCTTATAAATCGCGGTGCTTCTTCTGCAGCTTTTAAGTTCCCTTCAAAAATACTATCTAAGCTTTGTCCTAAAGTAACATTATAATATTGAGGAGTCGCTACTTCAGAACCAGTAAGCGCAACTAATTTCTTAGCTGTTAATTTACCTGTTCTTAAGAAGTTCCCAATCATGGCTACATCTTGCGCGTTAACAGTCCAAACTACCTCACCCTTATTGACAGGATTAATATGGTGAATTTGAATACCTACGTTACCAGCTGGATGTTGACCAGAAATTTCTCCTAAATAAACATTGTTAGCTTTCGTAAAAAGATCACTAGCTTGGCCGTATTTATCATTAATTGATTTTATTGCCTTTGCGGAACCTGTATGTGCCGAAGCGTTAGCAGCAGTTTTATAGTCAAGGGCCACTCGTTTACCTATTGAATCAGTATAAACAAACTTATCTTCAAAATTAAACCTTACTTCTTTCGACGTAGGAACATTTAAGTTGACGAAACCAGTTTTTGAAAATTTTGCCAAAGCGTCAATCCCAGCCTGGAAGTCCTCTTCTCTTCCTTCTAATAAGAAGTCATAGTCAGGAGCTAACGGACTTGTATCGAATGCTGAAACGAATACTGCCTTAGGAGCATCGCTAGGATTAGCTATGCAATTAAACGGACGCTGTTTGATGAATGGCCAAAGACCAGCACCTAACAACTTCATCGTTAAATCTTCCTTAGAAGCAGCAGCGATATCAGTCGCACCAAAATCTTCAGCAACATTTGCGCCATCGTTTTTAATTCTAATCTCTAGAATTACACGACGAGCACCACGAACGATTTCAATAATCTCCCCAGAAACTGGAGAAGAAAACTTAATATCGACGTTCTCTTTGTCGAAGAATATTGGTGTTCCAGCTTTCACTTTTGCACCTTCTCTTAATATTAATTTTGGGATTACCCCGTGGAAATCAGAAGGCTTAAGTGCCACCACGTCAGATGCATTAGCATCTACCTTTACGCGATTTGCGACACCTTTTAATTTGATGTTTGCCCCTTTTCTCAGCTTTACTTGTACTGACATTCTCTCTTGATTGGGTGATAATTCAGATGGTAAAATTAACAAAAACCGATGTGTATTAACGAATATTAACGCTCCTATTAATTTATTTAGAACGTTTCTAAATAAAAAAAGGGAATAAGATTTGATTTTTGTTAGACTTAATTTGCAGTTATGAAATTGAGCATAAAATCCATTTTTCTTTTTTACCTATTATTGATTGGCCTATCCAATCAAGCTAATTCATTTAAAAATGAAGTTTTTAAAAAGTCAATTAAAACAGTAATTATTGAGAACGAAAATAAATTAATTGACTTTCCGTTGACATTTCTGAACTCACCGCATCAATTAACTATTCGATTTGATGACATTACAAACGAGGTCAAACAATACTCCTACACTTTCATTCATTGTAACTCTAATTGGGAACAATCAAAAGACTTATTTATAAGTGATTATATAGATGGTTACGAGGAAGAAGAAATATCTGATTATCAATTATCAATAAATACTGCAGTTAGTTATATTCATTACACACAAAGTTTTCCAAGTGAGAATTTAAAATTCACAAAAAGCGGAAACTACATTCTATACGTTTTTGAAGACGCTGACAGAAGTAAGGTAGTTTTAACACAAAAATTTTATGTTGCTGATATTCAAACAGAGGTAACTCCTAAACCATCAATTCCTATTGATTTTGATTACAAATACACACATCATCAAATAGATTTTGATGTTAAATACCAATTAATCAAATCAAATAACCCCTTAGTTGAGTTTAGAGTTGTTGTTTTACAAAACGACAGAATGGATAACTCAAAAAAGAACATTCGCCCTCAATATGTCAAACAAAATGAACTTATATTCTCCAATACTTCAGCTACTCGGTTTGAAGCAGGAAATGAATATCGAATATTAGATTTTAGAGATATAAAATTGAAAGGAAATGGTGTTGAGCAAATTTTTTACAAAGACTCGATTTACCATATTTTACCTTTTAAAGATTCTAAAAGAGCATATTTGAAATACTCAAATCAATATGACCATAATGGGGACTTTTTTACAAGTTTACTTCCAAAAAACAGAAATCCCTACTTAGAATCGGAATATGCTTTTGTTCACTTTAGATTAGGGCGGAGAATTCCTCTAGATAACAGTACAGTATTTTTAACAGGAGCATTTACCAATAACGAAGTAAAAAAGGAGCATAAATTGATTTTTAAAGATTCACTAGAGCATTACGAAGCACATATAATTTTAAAACAAGGCGTTTATGATTATGCTTACGTTTCTATGAAGAATAAGACTAGTGAATTAACATGGGTAGATACAGATGGAAGTCATTACCAGACTGAAAATAATTATACAATTCTTGTTTATTACAAAGGCTTTGGCCAAGACGCTGAGCAACTAGTTGGTTTTAAAAGATTTATATTTCAGTAGCGCAGAGTCTTTTGTTTTTGTAGTTTTGTAATTATGGAAAGTTTAATTACTGAGGGTGTTGAAGTTGTGGTTAAAAGTACTTTTGAAAAAGAGTTTTCAAAACCTACCGAATCGGAGTTCATTTTCTCTTATCATATTTCTATTAAAAACAATAATCATTTCCCCGTGAAATTATCTTCAAGGAGATGGTATGTATTTGACTCGAAAGGAGATCATTACGAAGTAGAAGGAGAAGGAGTGATTGGTCTACAGCCTATCATAGAGCCTACAAAAAACCATTCTTATGAATCGGGAACTTCTTTAAATTCTCCAATTGGAAGAATGAGGGGTTATTACATAATGGAAAATATGCTTACCAATATTGAATTTAAGGTCTACATCCCAGAATTTGATTTGATCGCTCCTTTTGTATTGAATTAATTATTTTCTTTTTTCTAGAACAGACACGGTTAACCTTGAAATACAGGTAAGGTTAAGCTCTGTGTCATAGATTTTTATTTCCCAAACATGAATTTTCCGACCAAGATTTATAGGTTTAACAATTCCGGTGACAACACCAGATTTAGCTGATCTAATATAATTAGCGTTAACATCTAGACCAACACAAACGCTCTCTTCAGAATCAATAACCATTAGCGACGCTATACTTCCCAAACTTTCTGCTAATACTACGTTTGCCCCACCATGAAGTATTCTCATTGGCTGAAAAGTTCTATGATCAACTGGCATTGTAGCTTTTAGGAAATCAGGCCCCTTTTCTGTGATTTTAATTCCTAAAGCGTCGTGTATCGTATTAGTACACATTGAATTTATTTGATCTATATTAAAATCAGATTTCCACATAACTTTATTCTTAATATTCTTCAGAAGCCAAAACTTCAATTTCAAAACCGAAACTTATTTTTCGGATGGTATCCAACAGCAGTAACTGTATTAAGCCAATCACTAACTTTATATCTAACATAAAGAACTCAATTTGAATAACCTGCTCTGATTTCAAAACAGTAATTAGACTTGTTCAAAAAATCTAATTTTAATTGACGTATCTTTTGTTTGATCTCAATAGTCTTATCTAAAACAATATAAGACGACTTAATCAAATAAGCACCAAATATATTAAATTGTAAAAAGTCTTCAGAATAAAAGTATTGATCCGGATCAAATCCAATCCTTATTTTATCTTTAAATTCACCAAGGTAAGTTGATTGAGAAAAAAAATCTCCGATAAATAAACCGAATAAAATTACTAATGGATTTTTCAAATTTTAAAATCGTTATAAATAGATTTGTCGACAGGAATAGCACCAGGAAGCGTGCAAATTATCCCTGCGAAATCAGCAGCTCTCTCCAAACATTCTTCAAAAGGCAATTTATGTATCAGCCCATGTAAAAAAAGGGCGGTAAACGAATCTCCGGCACCAACTGTATCCTCAACATTAGCAACCGGCTTCACTTTGCATTCATAGACTTTTCCGTCCCAAAACAAAGTTGCTCCTTTAGAACCTTTTGTTAAGAGCACTTTTTTAATACCATAATTTTTAAAAAGCCAACCAATCACATCCGTTTGAACGTGTTTTTCAGCTAGATAATCTAGCTCTTCATCATTAATCTTTAATATATCAGCAGACTCAAGGCACAGTTGAATACTTTCTTCAGAGTAAAAAGGAGTTCTAAGGTTAAGATCACAAACAAATATAGATTGTTTAAATTGTGATCTATATTGTTTGAATGAATTTTGATTCTGAATAAAATTCAACGCTAAACTCCCAAACATAAAATAATTAGGACTACTAACCGATTCAAAATCGATAAACTCCCAACTGCAACCTTGATGAATATTATAACTAGGTTGTCCATTATTTAAAGTGACATCAACCTGTCCAGTTTTCTTTTGATTGTCTTTTTGTAAAAAAGCACTAATTTCCTCGTTTTCCAATAACGCTCCAATCTCTCCTCCTAATTTATCTTTCCCTATTTTCGATAAAATTGCAGCTGGTTCACCTAATCTTTTTAAATGAACAACAACATTAAAAGGAGCTCCTCCAATTACATTTTTGTGAGGAAAACAATCCATTAAAACTTCACCAAAACTTAAAACCATAATTAATTCAGAATATTTTTAAATTTTCCCTCGGGATCTCCCGTAAGATTTACACACAACATACAAAAGTCTTGTAATTTCAATTTGCATCTCTTTTCCTACTTTATCGACTCCATTAAAATCTACACCGATAATTTTTCTTCTTGAGTCTATGAGGGTTTGTAATGCGAATTCGATTTCATTAATACTTAATACTTTTAAAATTGAAATATTAATACTCAAGTACACAAACTCAGGCAAATTATTAATCCATTTTTTACAAATCGATTGATAAGAATCCCCTTTAAATTTGTAGTTATCTATTTTGCGTTTTGAAAACCAAATAATCTTTTCCTTATTCTTCCGTTGAATTGAATATTCCTGTTGAGAAAAAGATTTTAACCCCACAGCAACTATTTTACTTACTTCCGGGACAGATGCTCCAACAGAAAACAAACTGTTTCCTTCGGTAATAGCCTCTCCTTTTTTTAACTCCTTTAAAAAAGGCTTTTCGCTTAAATGCAATATCCCAAAATTGGTTTTAAATCTTGCCACAGCCTTTATACCTCCTAATAGCAAAGAAGAATCCCCTCCTATTAAAAGAGGGAGTTTTTCCTTTTGAATCCAATACTCAATTTTTTCATCCAAGTAAGATGTTAATTTTTTAAAATCTTCGTTAATTAAATGAATGCTTGAGCCATCAAAATCACCATTTTTAGCTTCTTCATAAATTCGATTAATTGATTGATTCCACATGGTCGTTTCCTCAGAAACATTTTCACAGGCAATTTTACACTTTTCTTGAAAACCGTAAAACTCATGAAAAAACTCTATTTCATTCGAGTAATTCAGAATGGGTCTTAAGTGTTTATCAAAATCAAACGTTGAATTTAAAG
Source organism: Flavobacteriales bacterium (assembly GCA_029251005.1). GTDB lineage: Bacteria > Bacteroidota > Bacteroidia > Flavobacteriales_C. Next base: position 8,860 of record JAQXEE010000137.1, read on the forward strand.
TCCAATTTACAGGTACAATTACAACCTCTGAATTAAGAGGATTATTTGTATGTCCGAAAATCTTAATTAAACCCATTTAAGTATTAGTTTAAATAATAGTAAAATAAAAATAACTGAAGCTCCAATCAATGTCCACCAAGGGGTTTTAAATTCTTTTTTCAATAAAATAGAAACTTCTTTTTGGTGTTCAGAAAATTGCTTTTCAACTTTAACTGCTCTGCATGAGTAACATTGAGATGCAATTTTTCTTGAAATAGGAATAATGGGAATAAGAGCAACATGAAAAAAAATCTGGAATAGACTTACAACACCACCTTTTTTACCGCATTCGATGCAAACTTCATTTGGAAGTTCTTTTGTCCCAATATGCTTATCTTTTCTGCCAAATAAAATCATTCAGCAAGTCTTTTTATTAAATCTTTTTGTGACTTCTCCCATGAAGCATAATATCCAGAATCTAAAAACATTTCCCGAGCCTCGCTGTCTTTTAAAATCATATCTATTCCCTTAATGGCATTATCCATTGTGATTTGCTCTATTCTTATATATTTTGTTTCCGACCAATCTTTTAGTTCGTCGGGAAAGTCTTCAGCTGGATTACCAACTAATCCTGCAATCGTTTCTGCAACAGCTAAAAAAACAGAACACTCTATAAGTGTTGTCTCTTCAATTGAAAAATTTGCGATAAATTTATTAATTGTGCTACTTAAACTAGACACTTTATTCTGTTCTATAATATTACTAACCCAATCAAGTGCTGAATCGTTCTCAAAATTTGATATTCCCCAAGCAGACATAACTTTCTAATTTTAAACAAATTTAATACTTCTAAACTCTTAATTCCATATTGGTTGAATTTAAATTAACTAAATTCGCTCTCTGAAATGAAAAAAGTAGCTGTTGTTATTTTAAATTGGAATGGGCTTGAACTTTTAAGAAGTTATCTTCCGAGTGTTGTAGGCTCATTACCTGAGTATGCAGAACTAATTATAGCAGATAATGCATCTACAGATAAAAGCATAGACTTTGTTAAAGCCAACTTCACTGAAATTAAAATTATTCAGAATAAATCTAATGGTGGTTTTGCAAAAGGTTATAACGACGCTCTTAAGTATGTTAACAACAAATTCATTGTACTTCTAAATTCAGATATTGAAACCCCCAATAATTGGATAGAACCTGTAATTGATTTTATGGAGGCTAACCCTACGACAGGAGCTGCAATGCCAAAAATATTACAATTAAAAAACAAAACTCATTTCGAATACGCTGGAGCAGCTGGCGGTTTTATTGACAAATGGGGATTCCCATTTTGTAGAGGAAGAATATTTAATGAATTAGAAGAAGATTTAGGTCAATACGATAATAATGAACTTGTTTTTTGGGCAACTGGAGCCTGCATGTTCGTTAGAAACGATATTTATAAAAAACTAGGTGGATTTGACGAATTCTTTTTTGCCCACATGGAGGAAATCGATTTATGCTGGAGAATTCAACGTTTAGGTTTTAATATTAACGCAATAGGAGGTTCTAAAGTTTTTCATTTAGGCGGAGGAACGTTAAATAAATTAAGTCCCAGAAAAACTTTTTTAAACTTTAGAAACAATTTATTACTTCTAACTAAAAACCATCCAAAAGAAGGATTTGTCAAAATAATAATGCAAAAGATTATTCTGGATGGAATTGCAGGTTTAAAGTTTTTGTTAGAAGGTAACTTCAAACATACTTTCTCAATTATAAAGGCTCACTTTTCTTTTTACTACTCATTTCCTAAGTATTTAAAAATCAGAAATAAACTAAAATTTCAACTTTCAAACAAAACAGTTAAAGGTCTTTTCAAAGCATCGATTTTAAAAGAACATTTTTTAAAGAAAAAGAGAAAGTTCTCTGATATTGATCCTTCAATTTTTTCATAGGTGATCTTTAAGTTGTTTTTCTAAGTCTCTAGTTTCAATAAAAATCTTGATTTCGATCTAAATTTCACTATTTTTGTTAAGCCAAATTATATTTCATTGAAGCTATCAATAGTCATCGTTAATTATAATGTTCAATATTTCCTTGAACAGTGCTTACAAAGTGTTTTTAAGGCTTTGCCTAATGTTAATGCAGAAGTTTGGGTTGTTGATAATAATTCAGTAGATGGCTCGGTTGAAATGGTTAAAAAAAAGTTTCCTGAAGTAAAACTAATCGCTTCAAAAGAAAACTTAGGTTTTTCAAAAGGAAATAATCTTGCAATTCGAAAATCAATAGGACAATATACACTGCTGCTTAATCCTGATACGCTAGTGGAGGAGGATACTTTTGAAAAAGTCATTAAATTTATGGATGACAATCCAAAAGCAGGTGGATTAGGAGTTAAAATGGTAGATGGTAAAGGCAATTTCCTGCCAGAATCAAAAAGGAGTTTACCAACCCCGACTGTTGCTTTTTATAAGATATTTGGACTTTCTAGTATTTTCCCAAAAAGTAAAAGGTTTGGGAAGTATCACTGTGGACATTTAAATAAAAATAAAAATCATGAAATAGAGATTCTTTCTGGTGCCTTTATGCTAATGAGAAAAGAAGCTTTAGATAAAATAGGACTTCTAGACGAGGATTTCTTTATGTATGGAGAGGATATTGACTTGTCTTATCGCATTATTAAAGGAGGATATAAAAATTACTATTTTTCGGACACACGTATTATTCACTATAAAGGAGAGAGTACCAAAAAGAGTTCTGTAAACTATGTATTTGTGTTCTATAATGCGATGATTATTTTTGCTAAAAAACATTTTTCTTCGAAAAACGCCAATATTTTTAGTTTTTTGATAAAAATTGCAATCTACTTCCGTGCTACAATTGCTATTGGAAGTCGTTTTATAAAAAAATCAATTCTTCCTGTATTTGATGCGATAATTTTACTTTCCGGAATTATTGGATTCAAAACCTTGTGGGAATCAGAAATCAAAGGTTTTGATTACCCAAATGAATTTCTTTTCTATGGCATCCCAGCAATTGTCATCACTATAATTGGCTCTGTTGCAAGTTTTGGAGGCTATAGGAATAAAGTTAAACTAAATAAGGTTTTACATGGTGTTGCTATTGGAGCAATAGTTGTTTTAATTGTGTATGGATTTATAGAAGAAGAGTACCGTTTTTCTCGTGCAATAATTGCATTCAGTGCTATTTGGTCTGCAATGGCTTTGACGAGTACCAGACTTCTACTACATTTTTTCAAGTATGGTGATTTTGAAATCGATTCAAATTCACGAAAAAATGTTGGTATTATCGGTAATGATAAAGAATTAGAAAGAGTCAAATCTATCTTGGAAACCTCTAATTTCCTCCTTCAAAACTTTGTATTTATAGCATCTGAAAAAAGTTCTGATTCTAAATATGTTGGAGATATAAATCAGCTTAATGAAATTATTCAAATTCATAAATTAGACGAAGTAATTTTTTGCGCAAAAGATCTTTCTTCCTACAGAATTATTGAGACAATGGAAAGTCTATCCAGCTTTGATACCGAATTCAAAATAGCACCTCCTGAATCTTTATTTATTTTAGGAAGTTCTTCAATTGACTTTCCTGGCGACTTATATCTTATCGGTATTAACTCTCTTAACAAACCAAAAAACTTAAGAAGTAAAAGGCTATTTGATATTTTTACATCAGTGGCACTTTTTATCACCTCTCCCATTTTGATTTTAATTGTAAAGAGGCCTGCCAATATGTTAAAAAACATAGCAAAAGTATTCAAAGGCAAATGCACATGGGTTGGCTACAGTGAATCGTTTAAAAGAAAGAATGATTTACCCCATTTGAAATCAGGTATATTATCTCCCTTAGATCGGTTTTCCGACTCAAATATAAAGGAAGAAACAAAAAATAGAATTAACATTCAGTACGCTAAAGATTACAATCTCTTTAGCGATTTCTCCATACTAGTTAAAGGCTTAAAAAAAATAGATCAGTAAACTTTCTAAGTCTCTTAATTATTTATTTCATAACATTTAATAATTGTGTTACTCCCTTATTTTATCTACTTTTGAATACAAATTTCATCGGATTCTATGCCTCATATTGAACTTATATTGCCGAAGATGGGAGAAAGTGTTGCGGAAGCAACGCTAACTTCATGGTTAAAAAACGAAGGTGACATCATTGAACTTGAAGAAGGTATTCTAGAGATTGCAACCGATAAGGTTGACTCAGAGGTGCCATCAGACTATGAAGGCACTTTGATTAAGAAACTATACAAAGAGGGAGATATTATCAAAATCGGCGAACCATTTGCTATTATAGAAACTATTAGTAACGTTTCAGAATCTTTACCACCTCAAGATTTAAGCGCTTATGATGAGTCCGATAATATTCCTTTAGCAGCGCCCTTACAAGGAAATAATGCAATAGGCATAAAAAAGTTTCCTAGTGATGGTTCTAACGTTATTGGTGAAAATAATAAATTCTATTCTCCATTAGTGAAAAACATTGCTAAGAAGGAAAAAATTAATAATGAAGAATTAAACCAAATAAATGGAACTGGCAGAAACAGAAGAGTCACAAAAGACGATATATTAAATTATCTTGAGAATAGAATACCTCAATCGTTACCTGAATTAAAAAAAGCTGATAACTCGCCAAATAGAGGAACAGTCACTACCAATTCTTTTTCAGGAGAATCTGAAATAATTGAAATGGACAGAATGAGGAAACTTATTTCAAACCATATGGTTAACTCTAAAAAGACAGCACCGCATGTTACAAGTGTTGTTGAAATAGATGTTACAAACTTAGTCAACTGGAGAAATAAAGTCAAGAATAACTTCTTAAAAAAAGAAGGTTACAAACTTACCTTTACTCCTATATTTATTGAAGCTGTTGCGAAAGCTATAAAAGACTTCCCGATGATAAACGTAAGTGTTGATGGGGAAAATATTATTATTAAGAAAGATGCGAATATAGGAATGGCAGTCGCATTACCATCTGGAAATTTAATTGTCCCTGTTGTCAAAGGCGCAAACAACTTAAACCTTTTAGGTACGGCTAAATCAGTAAATAATTTAACCCACAAAGCTAGAAATAACAAATTGGATCCTGATGATGTGCAAGGTGGGACTTTTACAATTATTAACATTGGGACTTTTGGTAATATTATTGGAACTCCAATTATAAATCAACCTGAAGTTGCCATTCTAGCAACTGGTGTAATTCAAAAAAAACCAGCTGTAATCGAAACACCAGAAGGTGATTTTATTGGAATTCGCCAAATGATGTTTATGTCTATGAGCTATGACCACAGAGTCGTTGATGGAATGTTAGGCGGTAGCTTCCTGAGAAAAGTTGGGGATTACTTGGAAAATTTTGAAATTAATAGACAAATTTGGTAATTATATCCTATTTTAGTCTTCTGAATAATTAAAAGCGAAGTGTTATTTTTTTGTTAACAACATAACATTTGCATAGAGTTTGTTTAACTCTTGATAAATTGAATTTTATGAAACGTATTTTATCTTTCTTTTCTTTTGCTATATTACTTTCTACAAGTATAGATGCTCAAATTCTTTACAATAGAAGTAACGACTCTTTTAACGAAGAAATCTTTGAAAAAACAGTAAAAAAACAATACAAAATTGCTGATCAATACTGGGTAGACCAAAATTATGATTTCGCCCTGAAAATCTACCAAAACATAGAAAAAGATCTCACTCCAACTTCTTTTTTGAGATTTAAAATTGGAGAATGTTACGCACAGAGCATGTTTGCTAAGGACAGTGAAAAAGCACTTGAATACCTATCTCAATCGGTAGAGAAAGTATCAAGGAATCTGTCATTTGATTATTTTTCAAATGAAGTAGATTCTGCTCCTGTAGATGCATATTTAGTTTATGGTAGAATTTTAAGAATTAATCATAAAATAGACGAAGCAAAAAAGAGCTTCGAACTTTACGAAGAAGCTTACGGCTCCAAAATCAGCCAAGAGACGCAAAAAGAAGTTTCTAGAGAATTAAAGATTTGTGAAACTGCTCAACTATTAATTGACAATCCTGTTGCTATTGTTGTTACAGAGTTAAAAAATGTAAACTCTAAATATGCAGAATATGCTCCAGTTGTTTCAGCTGATGAACAGACAATGATATTCACTTCAAGAAGAGAAATCAAGTCAAGCAAAGACAAAGATGAATCTGGATCCAAACAACCAAAAGACCCTATAGATTATAAGTTTTATGAAGATATTTATATCTCAAAGAAAAACAAAGAAGGAATTTGGGGAGAACCAAAACTTATTTCAGACAAAATAAACACTTCAGGTCATGAAGCTACAATTGGACTTTCTGTTGATGGACAACAATTGCTAATTTATTCTGCACAAGATGATGTAAATGGTGACATTTACTATTCTAAGCTAGAAGGTAGCGAATGGACTACTCCAGTTGCTTTTGAAGCTTTAAATTCAAAAGCTTCAGAAACCCATGCATGTTTTAGTGCTGATGGTAAAAAAATATATTTTACTTCAAACAGAAAAGGGGGTTTTGGGGGGTTTGACATTTACAGCGTTACCCAGCTACCTAACGGTTCTTGGAGTAGACCAACAAACTTAGGCTCCAAAATCAATACTGAATATGATGACAGAGCTCCTTTTATTCACCCTGATGGAGTTTCATTATTCTTTTCAAGCAATGGACATGAGACTATGGGAGGTTTTGATATTTTTCAAGCAACTGATTTAGGAGAAGAGTCTGGTTGGAGTACGCCTGAAAACATTGGATATCCTATTAATACAACAGAGGATGATGTATTCTACGCAACTTCTGTTGATGGTAAAAGATCTTACTATGCATCTGAGAAGGAAAATGGGTTAGGTGAAAAAGATTTATACTTAATAACACTTCCAAAGCCTGATGTTATGCCTATGACAGTAATGAGTGGTATATTTTCATTAGGAGATAAGGATGGAACTGTTCCCCCTGATGCACAAATTATCGTTAAAGATAACCAGTCTGGTGAAATCGTAGGAATGTATAAGCCAAATAAAAAAACTGGAAAATATTTATTTATTCTTCCTCCTGGTAAGAACTATAATGTAACATATGAAGCTGAAGGTTATTTATTCAAATCAGAAAACTTAATTGTCCCTAAAAACTCTGCCTTCCAGTCAATGAAGAAAGAGATTAAATTAGCGCCTATTAAGGCGAATGAGTCAATTGTTCTTAATAATGTATTTTTTAAATTTGATAGTGATGAACTAGCTTCAGATTCCAAAACAGAGCTTAATAAACTATTCACGTTACTTTCAAACAACCCCACTATCAAAGTTGAAATACAAGGACATTCAGATTCTAAAGGTAATGACAATTATAACTTAAATTTATCTCAAAAGAGAGCTGAATCAGTCAGAAAATATCTTACCAAAAAAGGAATTAAAAAAACTAGAATAACAGCTGTAGGTTATGGAGAAAAGAAACCTATTGCGAGAAATGAAAATTCAGACGGTTCTGATAACGAAGAAGGAAGAGCATTAAATAGAAGAATTGAGTTAAAAATCATAAGCAAAAGTGGAGATAATAAAGGAACTGTAAATAAAATTTATGTTCCAGATGCTCTTAAGAATTAAAATAATGAGTCGTTATTAATTTAATCGATAGTTACAATCTTAATATTAAAACTGAGGTGAATTTTTCACTTCAGTTTTTTTTTATGAAAATTGCCGCTCTTTAGCTTAAATTATCTTTCATGGAAAGTTTGATTTTATATATTTGACTCTTTTTATAAACATCAAAGCAGTAATGCAAGCTAAGATCGGTATAATGGATTGTTGTTTTTTAGATTGAAGAAAATTGTGTGAATTCCTATTAAATATAATATTCCCCAATTTTAGGACATCGTAATTAACTATGAATTTTAACGATGTATTGTGAAACGGTCCCCCAGAACCTTTAACGTTTCCTTTAGATAGAAAGTGGTTTTAGAAGCCTTAAAAGAACAATCAACATTGCAAGAGTTATCTTCAAAGTATAAGATTCACGCCCAACAAATTACGACATGGAAAAATTAGTTTCTAGAGAACGCTTCTTCCGTTTTTGACAGCAAGTCTGCTAAAGACAAAACAGACTCTAATGAAGAACAATTGTATAATAAAGTAGGTCATATGCAGGTTTAGATTGATTTTTTAAAGAAAGCCTTGGGAGAATGAGTACAACTGAAAAAAGACAGAAAGTTGTAAAATCTCAACCGAGGCTCAGTCTAGATGAGCAGTGTAATCTTTTAACAATTCATAGAAGTGGCATTTATTATAAACCACAAGGAGAAAGTGCTTTAAACCTCCAGTTAATGAAAATAATAGATGAATA
>JAQXEE010000021.1 GCA_029251005.1 Flavobacteriales bacterium
TCCAAATTTTGCTTTTAATCGATTTTACAAAGAACTAGCCGTTTCCCCCGGTTTAGGTTTAAGGCTAGATTTTGACTTCTTTCTTTTCCGACTAGATTTAGGTGTTCCTCTCAAACAACCATACCACCACTCCACTTGGAAACTCGATCCTGTTAATACGCAGTTAAATTTCGGTGTTGGGTACCCATTTTAGATTATTTTTTTTTGCAACAAACATTACTCATTTAAAAAATTTCGGAAAACATTAAAGCAAATTACTCGCTTCAAAAAATAAAATTAAAGAGTTTTACCACAACAACGAATTCACTTCTCCATATATTCCTGCCATTCCACTAAAACATATTTTACCTTCTTATTCTCAGCCTCCCACTCAAAGGACTCTACCTTTTTTAAAAAACCATATTCATAACAAAATAAATACACATCATCATTCTTGTTTTTCCAATAATGCGTAAAAAAAACAGGATTAAAACCGGCTTCAATTAACTTATCAGCCCGCACTGTTGCCTTACCCGCCTTGTTATACTGTTTTAAAATCCTTCTATTTAATTTTAACTGATTATCCACTTTGTTAAAAAAATTGGGGGCCAATTCTTGAGCTTTTACATAATGATATGCACTTTTACAATGCTCATTGCAATACTTCTTATCAACCCTCCCACTTAATTCCTTGTTGCAACTTAAGCAACTGTTCTGAATTCTTTTCATAACCGTTATTTATACGTTACTTATTCGTATAACCCACGAATATTGTATTTAAATTAATTACCATTGAGTTATAACTAAAGAAAGCTAAATTTCACCAAAACAGTTAATTTTAAAAGCTTAATAAAACCATTTAAGCTTAGTTTTTTAAAAAAAAGATAAAAATGGAAAAAACCAAACAAATATCACTCAAACACTTACTCATTAAGGAGCAAAAATGTATCGGGCTTCAGTTTTATCCCGACAAGGTTATACAAGCTTTAATTAAAGGACTTCCTAACGCTAAATGGAGTACGCAATTCAGTATGGTTTTTGTTTTAAACAATAAGGATAACCTTGATGCAATTTTTAAAAAATTTAAAGGAGTTGCTTGGGTTAATACATCGCACTTCTTCACCAATAAACCAATTAAAACAGCAGCAGATCAAATAGATCTAAAATGGTTTCGAAAACGAAAACACAAACCAAACTATCGTGTTTGTCCAGAAGACTATGTACAGAAACTCGAATTAAAAAAATACGCAACAAATACGGCTAAAACTTATATCGTGTGTTTTGAAGCTTTCATAAATTATTACAAAAAGCATGAACTAATCGAAATTAATGAAGAGCTCATCCGCAATTACCTTCAAAAATTAATTCAAGACAAAAAGTCTAATTCCTATATTAACCAGGCAGTAAATAGTATTAAATTCTATTATGAAATAGTTTTAGGAATGCCTAATCGTTTCTACTCTGTAGAACGTCCTCGAAGTGAAAACAAACTTCCTAAAGTCATATCAAAAGAAGAAGTAATGGCATTAATCAACTCAATCAATAACATCAAACATAAATGCATAGTAAGCCTACTTTACTCAGCAGGATTAAGACGGAGCGAACTACTAAATTTAAAAATTAACGATGTAGATAGTAAGCGAATGTTAATTAGGGTTGAATCTTCAAAAGGGAATAAAGACCGTATGACTTTACTTTCAAAAACAGTACTTAGTGATTTACGCTTATATTTTAAAAAGCATAAACCAAAAAAATGGTTATTCGAAGGAGAATTTAACAACCAATATTCAGCAACTAGCGTAGTGAAAATCATAAAAAAAGCATCAATAAATGCCAAAATAAGAAGAAACGTAACACCCCATACGCTCAGGCACAGCTTTGCTACTCACCTATTAGAAAACGGAACAGATCTAAGATACATTCAATCCATACTGGGGCACAGTTCATCCAAAACAACAGAAATATACACACATGTAGCAATAAATAGTTTTGATAACATAAAAAATCCATTAGATTTGTAATCCCTATATATAGGATATATGTGCACCAGTGCACATTATTTAAATAATATACCACTAGTGGTATTTAC
>JAQXEE010000025.1 GCA_029251005.1 Flavobacteriales bacterium
CTGACTCAGTTGTTACTTTCATTAGATAACTTCCAGGTTTAAGAGTTGAAATATCAATTATTTGAAAAGACTTGTAAGTTACTTTTGAGACAAGCTGTCCTTTTAAATTAAAAATAGAAACATCATGTATTATAGATCCGTCCTCCATCTTAAGATAAATTGAATTTGCCGCCGGATTAGGATAAAGATTAAAACTTACTTTATTTTTTTCATGGACCCCAACAGAGCCTGTTCCTAATACTAATATATCATCAAGCATGATTCCATTATTATCATAGGAATCGTGATAAAAAGCAATTTGTATAAACCCTGAATATTCAGACAAGTCTAATTCAAACTCTTGCATAAATGGAATTTGCCTCGTTGAATCAACTATCCCTCCAAATGTGTCCGGTAATCTGTAGTTAATATGATCAGTCCCACCCTCAGGTATAAGATCAAAATTATCTAACAGAATTTTTAATGACGTTATAGCGCTATCTGGACTTGAAGTTGAAACATCCAATTGTTTCATTACAAAATTTGGTTCAAGATCAAAAACAGGAAATGTTTCTATTGTATGCCCACCACCTTCAGAAACATAAACCTTATAACCATCTTGAAACCTTGGCCCCTGAATAGGCATTGATTTCCACTTCAAAACACTTGCACTATCACCTAAAAAGATAGGTTCAGATAACATTAAATTTTGAGCTTGCCCAGGAACTTGAAACCATGAAAAAGACCTATACCCCACATTTTTTCGATAAACATTATATAATGTATCATCAAGCGTAGTTGTCTCAAGAAGTTCAGTGTAGGACATTTTATGCCATTTTTCCCACAGATCAGAATCATACCATTCTTCATTATCAACTTCACTTAAAATCTTTGATGAGAGACTAGATGATATTGAGGCTCTCATCCAAGTATGAACATCAAGTTTGTTTGAAGCTACAGGATCCAGTTTCTCATTAAGATCAACTATAAGTGAGTCGAAACCAGTATAGAATAATGTATCATTTTGGCTGAATCCCCAAAAAGAGAAAAAGAGAAAAAATAAAACAATATTTTTTTTCATAATCTTTAATTAAATCGTTTTTAAAGTTAAACAATAAAACCCTCTAAAAGCAAAAAGCCCCATCACAAATGTGATGGGGCTCAATAGTACCTATTTAATTAACCTACAGCTATGGCTTTCATGTCAGCCATCTCAGCTCTAAGGTAAACTCCGATTTCCTCAACAGGATGATTTCTAATTGCTGCGTTAACTGCAACTAAAGTTTGGTTGTCAACCGAGTTGGTTAAACCATCATCGTATTTTTTACCGATTACATTTAAATCGATCTTCTCAATAAAATCTTTTAATAAAGGCTTACAAGCATGATCGAATAAATAGCATCCGTACTCAGCAGTATCAGAAATAACAGAGTTCATCTCGTATAATTTCTTTCTTGCGATTGTATTTGCTATCAATGGAGTTTCATGTAATGATTCGTAGTAAGCAGATTCATCGATAATTCCAGCTTTAACCATTGCTTCGAAAGCTAATTCAACACCAGCTTTAACCATTGCAACCATTACAACTCCATTATCATAAAATTCTTGCTCAGAAATCTCAACGTCACCAGCTGGAGTCTTCTCGAAGTTAGTTTCTCCTGTAGCCGCTCTCCAACCTAATAAATTCACATCATCGTTAGCCCAATCAGCCATCATCGTACTGGAAAAAACTCCAGTAAAAATGTCATCCATATGCTTATCAAACAAAGGTTTCATGATTCCTTTTAATTCTTCAGCTAATTCAAAAGCTTTGATTTTTGAAGGATTAGACAATCTGTCCATCATGTTTGTAATTCCACCTTGCTTTAAACCTTCAGTAATAGCTTCCCATCCATATTGGATCAATTTTGAAGCATAACCAGCATCAATACCACCGTCAACCATTTTATCAAAACATAAAATAGAGCCAGTTTGTAACAATCCGCAAAGAATTGTTTGCTCTCCCATTAAGTCAGACTTAACTTCAGCTACAAAAGATGATTTCAAACATCCAGCTCTATCACCACCTGTCCCAACAGCATAAGCTTTTGCATAATCCCAACCTTTCCCTTGAGGGTCATTTTCTGGGTGAACAGCTAAAAGAGTTGGCACACCAAAACCTCTTTTGTACTCTTCTCTAACTTCTGAACCAGGGCACTTAGGCGCAACCATGATAACCGTAATATCTTCACGAACTTTCATTCCTTCCTCAACGATGTTGAAACCGTGTGAATAAGCTAAAGCAGCGTCTTTTTTAATTAATGGCATAAGTGCAGTAACTACACTTGAGTGTTGCTTATCTGGGGTAAGGTTAATTACTAAGTCGGCGTCAGGAACTAATTCCTCATAAGTGCCAACTGTAAAACCATTCTCAGAAGCATTTAAGAACGATTGTCTTTTTTGCTCAATCGCTCCTGACCTTAAAGCATAGGAAATGTCTAAACCACTATCCCTCATGTTTAAACCTTGGTTTAAGCCTTGAGCTCCACATCCAACAATAACGATTTTCTTTCCCTTAAGTGCATTTACACCTTCAGTAAAATGAGTTCCATCCATGAACTCACATTGACCCATAGCCTCTAATTTCTGAGCATGAGATAATGTATTAAAATAATTAGCCATATCTAAACTAGTTTTTATTGCTTATTTAAGTGCGCAAATGTCCGATTTTTTACGGACAATCGGAAATGATTTTTTAATCTTTTAATGAAAGACCAAAATCAGCCTTTATATTTATTAATCAACTTCGCTACAATACCCGTCCATCCTGTTTGATGAGAAGCTCCTACTCCTCTAAGATTATCACCATGAAAATACTCATAAAATAAGACCAGCTCTTTACAATGAGGATCACGATAAAACTTTTCACCTTCATTGGAGAGCCTGTTCCCTTTGTTATCTTTAGTGAAAATACTTATCAACCGGTTCGATAATTCATCTGCTATTTGATCTAAGTTTAATTTATTTCCAGATTTAGATGGGAATTCTAACTTTAAATCATCACCATAATATTTATGGTATTCTCTTAAAGACTCTATCAATAAATAATTTGTTGGAAACCATACTGGTCCTCTCCAGTTAGAATTCCCTCCAAACATCGAAGTTGTTGATTCTCCTGGTTGATAATCAATATCGTAATCTTCATCCTGAATAGATACAGAGTACTTTTCAGTGTGCCGCTTTGATAATGACCGAACACCTCCTTTGGATAAGAATTCTGATTCATCCAACATATGTTGTAGGAGTCGAATCAATCTCTCTTTTGGTATTAATGAGAATAAAACATCTTCGTTGTCTTGAAAATCTTCAACAACTAAATATTTTTCCTTGTTTGTTCGGTTATTTCTAAACCAACGCAAACGCTTCATAAAATCGGGAATGTTAGCCAAAGTCTCTTTATGAATTAAAGAAACAGCATACATCGGCATTAGTCCAACTAGTGAATGAATTTTTAAAGGAATACATTTCTCATCAGGCAACATTAAAAGATCATAGAAGAAACCTTCTTCTTCATCCCACATACCTACCCATTTGTTGTCACTCTTGTTTAATGATTCTGCAATATATACAAAGTGCTCATAAAATTTGGTTGCTACATCCTCGAAAGATCGATCAAACTCACAGATCTTAATGGCCATTTTCATTAAGTTTAATGAATACATTGCCATCCAAGCTGTTCCATCGGCTTGTTCTAAAACACCTCCACCTGGTAATTTATTACTGCGATCAAAAACTCCAATATTGTCTAATCCTAAAAAGCCACCTTCAAAGACATTTTTACCTGTGGAATCTTTTTGATTAACCCACCAAGTAAAATTGATGCTTAGTTTTTGAAAAATCTTTTTTAAAAAATCAACATCGCTTCTTCCAAAGTGTTTTTTTTCTGTTTCAAAGACCTTTAAAGCAGCCCAAGCCTGAACTGGCGGGTTTACATCTCCAAATGCCCACTCATAAGCTGGCATTTGACCGTTAGGGTGCATATACCACTCACGGGTTAAAATGATTAATTGTTTTTTCGCATAATCAGGATCAATCATAGCAATTGGAACACAATGAAAAGCAGTATCCCAAGCTGCGTACCAAGGATACTCCCATTTATCAGGCATCGACATAATATCTTCATTATGTAAATGTCTCCAACCTGAATTTCGGCCATCTTGTCTTGATTTTGGTGGTATCGGATGACCTTTATCTCCGTCTAACCATTGCTGTACATCAAAATTATAATATTGTTTTGTCCAAAGCATTCCTGCAAAAGCTTGACGTTGAATTTTCGCCATGTCCTCAGTTGCATTCTTTGGAATAAAATAATCGTAAAACTTATCAGCTTCTACAACTCTATCTTTAAAGGTCTCTGTAAAGTCTTCTAATAGCGGGTTTTTATCCGTTTTATCTTTGGTTAATTTTAAACGGAATTCAACTTTCTCACCGCCCTTTACTTCTCTGTAATAATAAGGCGCAAACTTAGTACCTGAGACAACGCCGTCAAAAATAGATAAATCTTTATTTTTTACAATTGCTGTATGAAATGCATCTTTTACAAAAGGACTTTCATTTTTTGTGTCAAATATTCGTTCTGAGTTTGTAGTATTGTTTGTAAAGAGAAATTTATCAGGTGAATCAAAGTATAAATAATAATCACCAATCCTATGATGTGCTGCTTTTACACCTCCAAACCCTTCAGTTTCTTCTTTGGTGATTGAAGGCACTTTGTCAACAACACCAAAATCCCATAAATTTCTAAACCAAAAATTAGGCAACATCGTTAGATCTGAAGAATCCTTACCTCTATTAAATGCTGTTATTTTAATTAAAATATCAAATGGACCTTCTTTAGCATATTCAATAAACACATCAAAGTATTTATTATCATCAAAAACACCAGTATCTAAAACTTCATATTCCCGATCGGTTTTGGTTCTTTTTTTACTTTCTCTTAAAAGATCTCCATAAGGGAATTTTTGGTGTGGGTACTTATATAAATACTTCATGTAAGAATGAGAAGGTGTATTATCTAGATAATAATATAACTCCTTAACATCTTCCCCATGATTTCCGTCTTCGCCTGTTAAACCATATAGTCTCTCCTTAAGAATAGAATCGTTTCCGTTCCACATTCCTAGTGAAAAACATAAATTTTGATGCTCATCTGAAATCCCTGCTATACCATCTTCTCCCCAACGATAAACTCTAGATCGAGCATGATCATGAGGAAAGTAACTCCAAGCGGCTCCATTTTCACTATAGTCTTCTCTAACAGTACCCCACTGTCGTTCACTTAAATACGGTCCCCATTTCCTCCACGTTTGCTTCCCCTTCTGATCTAACTCTTCTAACCTTCTTTCTTCTATGAGCTTCATAGTCTAAGTTGTATTTATCTTGCAAAGATAATCGTTGTTATCACCTATATCGTTAAAGTCTGTACTTAATCTGGCAATTGTTAATAAATCAATATTTTGTTAAACAAAAAGCCCCGTCATTATAAAATGACGGGGCTTAAATATATTTCAAAATATATTATATTTTAACTGTTTTAACAGTCTTAATAATTCTAGCAGCAATTTTATATGGATCTCCATTTGAAGCTGGTCTTCTATCTTCTAACCAACCTTTCCATCCTTTCTGAACAGTGATTATTGGTATTCTGATTGAAGCTCCTCTGTCTGAAACTCCAAAAGAGAAATCACTAATAGATGCAGTTTCATGTAATCCCGTTAATCTTTGATCGTTAAAAGCACCGTAAACATCTATATGCTCTCTAGTTACAGGTCTAAACGCTTCACAAATTTTCTCGTAAGTCTCTTGAGAACCACAAGTTCTTAATGTTGTATTAGAGAAGTTGGCATGCATACCAGAACCATTCCAATCTCCTTTCACAGGTTTTGGGTGATACTCGATGTAGTAACCATAGCTTTCAGTTAATCTATCTAAAAGGTATCGGGCAATCCATATTTCGTCACCCGCTTTTTTAGCTCCTTGTGCGAACAATTGGAATTCCCATTGACCAGCAGCAACCTCTTGATTGATTCCTTCAAAATTTAATCCTGCATCAATACAAAGGTCAGCATGTTCTTCGACTAATTCTCTTCCAAAAGTATTTTTACCACCAACTGAACAGTAATACATTCCTTGAGGACCAGGGTAACCACCAACAGGGAAGCCTAATGGCAAACCAGTTTCAGTATCCATGATGAAATACTCTTGTTCAAAGCCGAACCAGAAATCATTGTCTTCATCTTCGATAGTTGCTCTACCATTAGAATCGTGAGGAGTTCCATCAGCATTCATTACTTCACTCATTACCAAATAACCATTAATCCTAGCAGGATCAGGGTAAATTGCAACAGGAATTAATAAACAATCAGAATTTCCTCCTTCAGCTTGTTTTGTGGAAGATCCATCGAAAGACCAGTTTCCAAGTTCTTCTAAAGTTCCTTGGAAATTTTCATGTTCCTCAACTTTAGTCTTTGACCTCATGTTTTGGGTTGGCTTGTAACCATCCAACCAGATGTACTCTAACTTAATTTTTGCCATTTGATAACAATATAATTGGTTAAAAATATTCTTTTTTGTTGGCGCAAATGTAATATTTTTTCTTGAACTATTAATAATATTCTAATGAAAAATAGGACCATATCACTCAAAAAGATATGGTTTACAGGTACTTTTTTTTCTTCAAATATTCTAAAATTACATTTGCTGCCCCCTTATTCTCAGTAATGAACTTATTAATTTTCAAAGTTAAATCGAACTGTGAATCCAATTTCTGAAAAGCTATTATTCGGGCTTCGAACTCTTCATAATTAGAAATATAAAAACCGATCCCATTATTTATCATATTTATTGCCTCATCAAACTTTTTGAAATTAGGTCCAAAAATAACAGGGACTTTATAAACTATTGCTTCTAGCGTATTATGAATCCCAACTCCGAATCCTCCTCCAATATAAGCCAAGTCACAAAATCTATATAGATACTTGAGTATTCCAATCTGATCGATAATCAAAACCTGACTACTTACCTCTTTTTTTGAATATCTTCCTACTTGTATATTAATAGTCTCTACTAATTTTTCAATTTTTGAACTGTTTATTTCATGAGGTGCAATTATTATTTTTTTGCTTCCA
Source organism: Flavobacteriales bacterium (assembly GCA_029251005.1). GTDB lineage: Bacteria > Bacteroidota > Bacteroidia > Flavobacteriales_C. The sequence continues at coordinate 7,146 of JAQXEE010000025.1, forward strand.
AGTTTTCCGGAATTAATCAATTTAACAATCAAAGCTTGATCTTCTTCCCAAGTGCTTCCGAATATTATGCTTTTTTTTCCAAGTAAAAATTCGTTGATCAAGTCATTTTGATAATCCGAGTTACTATTTGTAATTACAGCATCGAACCTGGTATCACCAGCAATTGAACAATTTTGTATGCCATTGTTTTCTAAGATTATCTTTGATTTATCATTTTGGACAAAAAAATAATCTACTTTTTTTAGTTTATTCAAAAACCAATTACCCCTTTTCTTAAAAAAAAATTGATCTTCTCTAAAAATTGCGGAAACAAATACTACTGGTATTTGTTTCAAATTGAGTTCAATTAAAAAGTTAAACCAAAATTCATATTTTATAAAAATCACCAAAGCAGGATTTTTCCTTTCTATAAATTGCTTTGCCTTTTTTCTAGTGTCAAAAGGAATATAACAAACCTCATCAACCTCTGCATAATCCTTCATTATATTATATCCTGAAGGAGAGAAAAATGATAACAGTATTTTTTTATTTGGATAATCTTTTTTAATCTGCTCAATAATTGGTCTTCCCTGTTCGAATTCCCCCAAGGAAGCTGCATGAATCCATATCAGGTCTTCATTTTCAGAGTCACTTTTTTTAGGTACCTCTTTTCGACCTTCAATCATATCCTTTGCCTTTTTATTAAAAAGGGAAAAGATCAGTACAACAAAATTATAAAACTGTATGCCTAAAGAGTAAACCAACCTCATGAATCAAATATAATTTCAATTCATCAATAATTGATGCTATTTAATTTTAAATATTTCGGATATTTGTTTTTTACAAAAATAGTATGGAAAAAATTCAGATGGTTGATCTTAAAACTCAATACAAAAAAATTGAGTTGGAGGTTGATGAAGCAATAAAAGAAGTAATCACAACTTCCAACTTCATAAATGGCAGAGCAGTTAAAGAGTTTGCTTCAGATCTTGAAAACTACTTAAGTGTAAAACACGTAATCCCATGCGGTAATGGAACTGATGCTTTGCAAATAGCTTTAATGGCGCTTAATTTAAAGCCTGGAGATGAAATATTAACCTCAACATTTACATTCATAGCAACTGCAGAGGTAATCGCTTTGCTCGGATTAACTCCCGTTTTTGTAGATGTTGACCCTGACAATTTTAATATATCAATTGATGAAATAAGAAAAAATATAACATCTAAAACAAAGGTAATTATTCCTGTCCATCTGTATGGTCAATGCGCAAATATGGAGGAAATCACAAAAATCGCAAAAGAAAAAGGTTTAATTATTATTGAAGATACTGCACAAGCAATTGGATCTAACTATAAATTTAAAGATGGATCTACAAAATCTGCTGGTACAATTGGTGATATAGGAACCACCTCTTTTTTTCCTTCTAAAAACCTAGGTTGTTATGGAGATGGCGGAGCAATTTTTACAGATAATGACGAATTAGCTGAACAAATGAAAATGATTACTAACCACGGAAGTAGAATTAAATATAATCATGAAATTGTAGGTGTTAATTCTAGGCTTGATTCTATTCAGGCCGCAATTTTAAAAATAAAATTACCATTACTTGATAGTTATTGTTCTTCTAGAAGAAAGTCAGCTCTTCTATACAGTAAACTTCTTGCTGATGTCAGCTGGATAAAAACCCCATTAATTGAAGATTACTCCGAACATGTATTTCATCAGTATACATTACAAATAAAAAACGGAAAACGGGACGAATTAAAAGAATTCTTGGATTCAAAAAATATATCATCTATGGTATATTACCCAATACCATTACACAAACAAAAAGTATTTAAGAAAGACATTAACAACGACGATTATCCTGTATCAAACCTCTTAGAATCAAATGTGCTATCTTTACCTATTCACACAGAATTAACGGAGGAAACGATCAATTATATTGTCAAAACTATAAAACAATTCAAATGAAAATTGCTGTTATTGGAACTGGTTATGTCGGACTTGTCTCGGGTACTTGCTTTGCCGAAACTGGAAACCAAGTTATTTGTGTTGACATAAATGAAGCTAAAGTTGAAAAACTCAAGAATGGTGAAGTACCAATATATGAACCTCAACTTGAGACATTGTTTGAAAGAAACGTTAGACAAGAAAGGTTAAAATTCACAACATCTCTTGAAGAAGCTGTTGATCAATCTGATATTGTTTTCCTTGCCTTACCAACACCTCCAGGAGAAGACGGTAGTGCTGACTTGAGTTATATTTTAGGTGTAGCTGAACAGTTAGGAGGCTTAATGAAGGAGTATAAGGTAATCGTTGATAAAAGTACAGTGCCTGTAGGTACAGCAGAAAAAGTTACCGCCGCAATAAAACAAAACTCGAGAGTTGAATTTGATGTAGTCTCAAATCCCGAATTCTTAAGAGAAGGTTTTGCTGTTGAAGATTTCCTTAAACCGGATAGAGTTGTTATCGGAACCTCTTCTTCAAGAGCTAAAAAGGTTATGGAAGATTTATACAAACCTTTTGTTCGACAAGGAAACCCTATATTCTTCATGGACGAAAAATCTGCAGAATTAACAAAGTATGCAGCCAATTCATTTTTAGCTACTAAAATTTCATTCATGAATGAAATTGCCAATATCTGTGAAAAATTAGATGCAAATGTTGATAGCGTTCGTATTGGAATTGGATCTGACACAAGAATCGGTAAAAGATTTCTTTTTCCGGGTATCGGTTATGGAGGTAGTTGTTTCCCTAAAGATGTGCAAGCACTTGTTAAATCCTCAAAGGAAGTTGGTTACGACTTCAAAATACTAAATGCCGTTGAAGAAGTTAATGCTAAACAGAAAACTATAATTGTTCCTAAAATAAAAAATTACTTTGGAAACTTAAAAGGTAAAAAAATAGCTGTTTGGGGGTTAGCTTTTAAAGCTGACACTGATGATATCAGAGAAGCTCCTGCAAGATATATAATAGATGAGTTGTTAGAACTTGGGGCTGAAATTTCAGCTTTTGATCCTGAAGCAATGCCGAACATCAAAGAAATTTATGGTGATTCGATACAATTTGGTAAAAACTCTTATGATGTACTTAAAAATGCTGATGCACTTTTAGTAGCTACAGAATGGGGCGTTTTTAGGAACCCAGATTTTCAAAAAGTTGGAGAATTACTTAATGAAAAAGTAATTTTTGATGGTCGTAATCTATACGAATTAGAAAAAATGACAGAATTAGGATTTAGATACTACAGTGTTGGACGTGAAGAAATTAAATAAAATGAAAAGAACTTTAATTACCGGAGCCGCTGGATTTTTGGGCTCACACTTAGTAAAAAAATTCCTTAATGCTGGTCATCATGTTATCGGAATGGATAACCTAATCACAGGAAACTTAAAAAACATTGAAGAGTTTTTTCCTAATAAAAACTTTGAGTTTCATAATCATGACGTTTCAAAATTCGTGCACGTTGCTGGAGAATTGGATTACATTTTACATTTTGCATCACCTGCGAGCCCAATTGACTACTTAAAGATTCCTATTCAAACGCTGAAAGTAAGCTCATATGGAGCGCACAATTTATTAGGTTTAGCCAAAGCAAAAAACGCAAGAATAATTGTTGCATCAACTTCCGAAGTTTACGGTGACCCGTTAGTTCACCCACAAGTGGAGGATTACTATGGAAACGTTAATCCTGTTGGACCAAGAGGTGTTTATGACGAAGCAAAAAGGTATATGGAAGCTGTGACTATGGCTTACAATACTTACCATGGCGTTGAAACGAGAATCGTACGAATCTTCAACACATACGGTCCCAAAATGAGACTTAATGACGGAAGAGTTCTTCCTGCCTTTATTGGTCAGGCATTACGTGGCGAAGACTTAACTATATTTGGAGACGGTTCGCAAACTAGATCTTTTTGCTATGTTGATGATTTAGTTGATGGGATTCACAAGCTGCTCTTAAGTGACCATAGTGAACCTGTTAACATTGGAAACCCTTCTGAAATTACAATCACCCAATTTGCTGAAGAAATCATAAAACTTACAGGAACTGATCAAAAAGTTTGTTACCATGAACTACCTGTAAACGATCCAAAACAAAGAAAACCAGACATTTCAAAGGCAAAATCTATTTTGGGCTGGGAGCCGAAAGTTGCTAGAAAAGAAGGGTTAGAAATAACTTACGATTACTTTAAAAGCCTTACAAAAGAAGAATTGAACAAAAAAGAACACAATAATTTTGACAAATACATTACTAAATAAATGAGCTTTTTTTCACACACTACGGCAGTAATTGACGAAAATTCTAAAATCGGAGCAAATTCTAAAATTTGGCACTTCTCTCACGTAATGTCCAATTGTGTGATAGGAGATAGCTGTAATTTGGGACAAAACGTTGTTGTATCACCGGATGTAATTTTAGGTGACAATGTAAAAGTTCAAAATAACGTTTCAATATATTCAGGAGTTACTTGTGAGAATGATGTGTTTTTAGGCCCATCAATGGTATTTACTAATATTTTAAACCCTAGATCCGCTATTGTCAGAAGAGATCAATACGTTAAAACTTTAATACAAAAAGGAGCGAGTATTGGAGCTAACGCTACTGTTATTTGTGGAAACACGATTGGTCGATATGCACTTATTGGTGCAGGAGCTGTAGTGACAAAAAATGTTCCAAACTATGCTTTAATTGTTGGGAATCCTGCAAAACAAATTGGGTGGGTTAGTGAATTCGGACACAGACTTAAATTCGACAAAGAAAGTAAGGCTGTATGCCCTGAATCTGGACAAACTTATGTCATAAAAAACGAGGTAGTTACCGAAATGGTCTAACC
>JAQXEE010000042.1 GCA_029251005.1 Flavobacteriales bacterium
ATTAATTTTACTGTTAACTTTACAAACAAATCTTAAGCCAAAAATAAGCATTAATAATATTCTTTTCATATCAAGTTGGTATCCAAACGATGAAGATCCTACTTTAGGGATTTTTATAAAACGTCATGCTTATGCAGCAGCGACATTAAATAATGTTGCAGTTTTAATTGTACGAAGTGATTCTAAAATCAAAAAATATGAATCTTCTTTTAAAGAAGAAAATGGAATTAAGGAAATGATTATTACCTACCCTAAAATAAGGTATTCAATAAGAGGAATTAGTGATATTTTTAAAATAAAATATTATAAGAAATATCATGAAATTGGATTACAATTATTAATAAAAAAAGGATTCAATCCAGATATTGTGCATTGTAACGTTATTAACCCAGTTGGTATCGTCGCTAAATTATTTAAACAAAAACATGATATTCCTTTTGTTATAACAGAGCATTGGACTGGATATTTAAAATCAGACGGGAGGTATCAAAAGAATAAATTATTAAAGATCATCATACCAAAAATAGCTAAGCTTTCCGAGGCTTTAATGCCTGTAAGCTTAGATTTAAAAAGAGCTTTAGAAAAACACGGAATAGGAAACAATTACAATGTTGTTAGAAATGTGGTCAATACGAACGATTTTATAATTCAGGATAAACTAAAAAACCAGTTCCTAGTTGTTGCTGATTTAGAAAATAAGCAAAAAAACATTTCAGGAATTATAAAAGCATTTGACATATTCAATAAGTCAAATCCAAAAATTAAATTAAAAATAGCTGGTGGTGGTTCTGACGAAAAAGATATTAAAAAATTAGTGAATCAACTCAACTTAAATGAGCAAGTGATATTTTTAGGAAGAGTTTCCGCTAGCGTTCTTTGTGAAGAATTTAATAGAAGTTTTGCAGGTATTTTATTTAGTAATTATGAAAACCTCCCTTGCGTGATAGTAGAGGCCTTCGCTTGCGGAACCCCATTTATATCTACGAACGTTGGTGGAATTGATGAAATAATTAATATCGAACGAGGTATACTAATCGAACCAAATTCAGAGGAACAACTGCTTTTAGCTATGAGTAAAGCAATTACTACCTCCTGGGATAGAAATAAAATTAGACATTATGCTGAACAAAACTTTAGTGAGGAATTCATAGGAAAAGAGTTCAACAAGGTTTACAATTCTATAAAATTTTGACCAAAGTTAAATCCATATCGAAAATATTAAAAGGTACCGCAGGTATTTTCGCCTTGGGTATGGCTTTTAGTTTTTTGTTTAATTGGGCAATTACTAAAGTAATGTCACAAGAAGATGTTGGGTTTTATCAATATTTCATTTCCATTATCACTTTAGCAATGGTTATAATACCTCTTGGTTATCAATCATTAGCGCAAAGAGAAGCTACAAGCTTAGGTAGATTAGCTTTAAATAACTTTAGTAAACAAGCCGTAATAACAATTCTTTCAACAGCAATACTATTTAGTTTTATTTGGTACTACGGCGTAACCAGGCTAAATTGGGTAAAAGGATTAAATAATTTTAATGGGCTAAGGGCCGCTCTTTTAGTAATCCCAATTTATTCGTTAAATACATTCTTCAAATCTGTTTTACAAAGCCAGAATAAAGTATATCAATCAATTATCCCTGATGTTCTTATTCGCCCGGCTCTATTATTATTAAGCCTTCTAATTTTGCCATTTTTAGGACTGGGTATTAATCCAGAAACCCTCCTTTATGTATTAAGTTGCATTTTATTATGTTCCTTAATTTATGCAATCGTTAATTCTTTTAAAAAAATAACAATCGGAGACTTTAATAATCAGCCTAAATGGTTCAAACAAGCTTTACTTCTATTACCTATTGGGTTGTTATATACAATCAATGAAAGAATTGATATCGTAATGATTTCAAAAATGTTAGGACCTATTGATAATGCCATTTATGGCGTTGCCTTTAAATTTGCAGCTTTTTCTGGATTTGGAATCGTTATCCTAAATCAAGTCCTTGTGCCCCAATATGCAAAACATTTTAAGGAAAAAGGAAATGTAAATGAATTACAAAAAATAATTAAACCAAATGTTCGGAAATCATTCTTTCTAAGCTCATTAGTTTTAATATTATTGTTACTTTTCGGAAAAAACATTCTTACTCTTTTCGGAAAATCAATAAACGAATATACTTCAGGATTTGCAACAATTATTATTTTATCTTTTGGTCAACTTTTCAATGTAGCTGTAGGTTCTGTTGGTTATATACTCACAATGGCTAAGCTTGAAAAATATGTTTTTATTGGTTTGACTTTAGGAATTATTTCCAACCTTATTTTAAACAGTTTACTCGTTCCAAAATTTGGAATTCAAGGAGCAGCAATTGCAACTTCAACCTCTATGATACTTTGGAATGTTGTGATGCTTTACTTTGTAATTCGTAAAACAAAAATCAACCCAACTATATTGTGATGCACAGTAAACTACTTCCCCATTTTTTAATCGTAGGCGCTCCTAAATGTGGAACTACAGCATTGCATTATTATTTATCGCAACATCCGGAGGTAAACATGTCTCCTAAAGAGATTCATTACTTTGGAAATGATTTGGGTTATAAGGTAAAAAGACCAACTTTAGATTACTATCAATCCTTTTTTAAGGAGCAGGGGATTAATGGAGACGGTTCAGTTTGGTACTTATATTCTGATACTATTTTTGAAGAATTAAAAGCACTTCACATTACTCCGAAAATAATAGTATTGCTTCGTAACCCTACTGAGGTTTGTTATGCGATGCACAGCCAAAATATTATTGATGCAAATGAAGATATTTATGAATTTGAATCAGCACTTGGACTAGAGGAATCACGTAAAAAGGGGAACAACATCCCAATAAATACAGATCCTAATCGTGCTCTTTTTTATAAAGAAATGGGAAGGTTTCTTCCCCGAATTAGATTTTTCAAAGAAAATGTAAAAGCATCCGACCTCTTTATCGGCCTGCAAGAAGACTTAAAGTCAAACACTGCTCAGTTTTTAATGGAAATTGAAAAATTCCTTCAAATAACTCCATTTGAAAGTTATGACTTATCTAAAGTTAATAGCAATAAAGTCGTTTCTAATAATTTACTACATAATACAATTAAACACCCAGGTAATATAAAAACAAGAATATTTAGAACAATACTGCCCTATAAGCCGCTTAGAAAGTGGCTAGTTGAAAAAGTTTACAATCAAAACATAAAAGAAGCTAAAAGAATTCCAATTAACTCAAACACAAAAAAGATTTTGGACCAATATTTTAAAAACGAAAACATCGAGCTAAATAAGATCATCAAATCAGATATTAGTAGTTGGATTAGCCTAAAATAAAAAGCATACCAAGAAATTCACTCAATACTTTTAGAAATGAATATTTAACAAATAAACCTTTTGTGTGTTATCTTGTTTTATTATCAATTTTTCAATTTCTATTATTAAGGAAAAGTTTTTACCCGAATTCCAGCATTAGATTCAAAGAAGTTTAATTCGAATAAAGAAATCTTCCTTTACATGGTTAACCCAAGTAAATCCTTAGATAAAAACCCTACCCATCTATTCGTTAATTTGTATTGAGGAGATAAAATTACTGTAGTAGGAAATGAAAGTTGATTATCTTGAGCACCTAGAACCCACGATAAAGTGTGATTATAACCATTTGCTGAATAATCTCTGTTTAAGAACGAAATTGTGGAATCAGTTTCAGCATTTAGCTTAACACAGTAATAATTCTCATTTAAGTCAGCTACTACTATTGAATCCTTAAACGTTTTTTGCTCTTGCATTAGACAATATCTACACCATTCAGTATGAATAAAAACCATAATAGGTTTAGCATCTTGTTGAGATAAATTGGGTAATTCATCAAAAGTCACCCAATTTATGTCCTGAGCTTTGCTTGAAAGGGCAAAGAAAATACAAATTATAATTATTAATCTATTCATTTCTTAAATGTATACCTAATTCCAAAATTACCTCTAATCCCTTGATTAGGAGCAAACATATACGCTGGATCAAATCCTAAATCATCAGGGTCTGCAGGGTCAATACCTGGTGTTTCCGAATTATTTAGTTTATCAAAAGGATCATGAGCACCCCAAATACTATTTACTGGAGGTGTAAAATTTAACAGGTTTTTTATTGCTAAATAAGCTTCCAAACTTTTCTTAAAGGTCTTCGTTACTTGAATATTTTGAATGCTCCAGTAGGGTGATTTCAGGTTTCTTGGGTCATTATCTCCTAGCAAAGGAAGTAACATCGGGCCATATAGATTACCTGTATAATCAAACTTCAAGTTTTGCTTCTTTAATTTATAAGACACACCCCATGTAGCTGTAAACCTTTCCGATAGCATCTGACGTTGAGTAACGTCTTCTTCGGTAAATGAAACATCCATAACAGTTGTTCCAGCCAAAATATTCAATCCATTAGGCAATGAAAAATCAGTATTTACAGATACTCCCTGAGAAACAGAGAAACCATCAAGGTTATCATAAATTATTGAGTTAGGGTCGCTATCGTAATCAGGTAAAATCTGATTGGTAAAATAAGTATAGAAGCCAGTAATATCTAAACTTAAAAATGCATCATTCTTAAATAAAAACTTCTTGACGTAATTAACATTTCCGTTCCATGAGGTCTCAGGCTTCAATTCTTCCTCTACTGTTAAATCACGAGTTCCTGTGAATGCAGCATGTTCCTCAGTAAATAAATTTACTACTCTAAATCCATTTCCTGTAGATATTCTTAATGTGTTCTTTTTATTTTTTGATCTCCATTTATAATTTGCTCGAGGAGAAAAAACATTACCATGGTTAGAATTATAATCATACCTCCCTCCTAACAATATGGTTGAAAGTTTCGAAAGTGAAATTTGATCTTGAATAAAAACTCCCGGTAAATGAATTTGATCTGGATCAACCGTGGCAATTGAATTATCGTCGTAATAAGTGTAACGATAAGCTAACCCTGTAGTAAAGTCATGTTTTTTCACCTGTTTAAACCAAGTTAACTGACCAAACAAAACGCTTTGATTTGCAATATACCATGTATCACCGTAAACCGAATTTTGATCATGTCCATTAGCTGAAAAAGAAAAGTTTACCTTTTCTGTCATAGGAAGTTCGTAAACTCCAAAAACCTCCCATCTACTGGTATATATTGATTCGCCGTAAATTGAATCACCTCCTCTAAATTCAGGCGTCCAATCTAACTCTCCACCCCATCGATCTTCGTACATATATCTACCTGCTATAGTAAATACACGATTTTTCTTTCGATCAAAACTCCATTTATTAAAAATTGAAATACGATCTTGTAATGTCAAATCAGTAATTCCGTCATCATTATTATCAATTTTGTTGCTATAATTATAATAGTTAATGCCCATTAAACTGTGTGCTCTATTACCAGCCTTTAACTTCACTCCAACATCAGAGTTTACCTCCCCCCAAGAGGAACCAAAAACATCGAAACTAAATTGTGGTGATTTTTTGGGTGATTTCGTAATAACGTTAATAATTCCTCCAACAGCTTCAGAACCATATAATGTTGAAGCAGGTCCTTTTACAACTTCCACTCTTTCTATTAATGATTTAGGTATTCCCATTAAACCATAAACGGTTGATAAACCACTTACAATCGGCATTCCGTCAATCATAATCATTGTGTAAGGCCCTTCTAGTCCGTTAATATGAATATCTCCAGTATTACAAACATTGCAGTTTAACTGAGGCCTAATACCATTAATATTTGCCATGGTCTCAAAAACTGATGGAGCTGGGTTTTTATCGAAAAACTCTTTACTATAAACTTCAACGGGAACGGGACTTTCAGACTTACTTATGGCTTTAAGCGTCCCTGAAACAACTACCTTTTCAATTTGATTATTAGATATTTTTAAAATTGGATTTACTTCTAAACTGTCTCTATCAAGTTTGATTGATAAATTAAAACTCTCAAAACCTAAAATTTGAACTCTCAAATTATATTCACCAAAAGGAACTGATTCCATATTATATTTACCACTATCATCAGTAAAAGCAACATAATTTGTTCCTTCTAAAAAAACACTGGCATATGCAATAGGCCCGTCTTTACTTTTCACAACTCCTAAAAGATTGCTATTTTGACCAAATAACAAACTAGAAAAAGAAACCGCTAAAAAAAAAGATAATAATCTCATAAAAAAATCACTCCTCAAAGATAATTATTTTTAGATTAATACCGAAACAATTTTTAGATTAACCTAAAAATAAAACGATAGAAATATCTAGCTACATGTTTTAATTATTATTACCAAATGTAAAGAGTGTAATAAATAATTACATTGATGCAAATAGCCCCATAAACGCTACCATATCAAACTAAAAACTATTTTGCGTTCATTAACCCTACAGCGGGTTTAGCAATCATTAAAACTCTAATTTAAAAGGAATTAACACACATTAAAACGTTCAAAACCTTTTTAGAAAAAAATTCAAATTTTAAATACCTGAATTAAAAAACTTACAACCAAATATTTAAGTTTAAAAAGAAACTTACTGTGAAAATATTAAAGGCTTCTTGTTACTTAAGTATTTCCTATCGAAAAAGCTAAATACACCTAATTTTATTGTAATTTTGCACTCTTAGACAAAAAGTTGAACAATGATTAAAATTACTCTACCCGATGGAAGTGTTCGCGAATACAAATCAGGAGTTACGGCTCATGAGGTAGCGCTAAGCATTAGCGAAGGTTTAGCAAGAAATGTTTTATCTGCTGAAGTAAATGGAGAAGTTTGGGATTCAAACCGCCCGATTACAACCAATTCATTGGTTAAATTGTTAACCTGGAACGATGAAAAGGGCAAAGGAACCATGTGGCATTCCTCTGCACATCTAATGGCAGAAGCTATTCAAGAATTTTATCCAGATGCTAAATTTGCAATTGGTCCTTCTATTGAAAATGGTTTTTACTACGACATTGACTTAGGTGGGAAAACACTTGGCGATTCTGATTTTAAGAAGATTGAAGACAAAATGCTTGAGTTAGCACGTCAAAAAAACAACTATGTTCGAAGAAATGTTTCTAAAGCAGAAGCCATTAAATACTTTCAAGAAAAAGGAGACGAATATAAATTGGAACTTCTTGAAGATTTAGATGATGGAACCATCACCTTTTATACTCAAGGTGGATTTACTGATCTATGTAGAGGACCACATGTTCCAAATACAGGTCTAATTAAAGCAGTTAAAATAATGAGCACTGCAGGTGCTTATTGGCGTGGTGATGAAAACAGACAGCAGTTAACAAGATTATATGGCATTGCTTTTCCTAAAGCAAAAGAGCTCAAGGAATACCTAGTGATGTTAGAGGAAGCAAAAAAGCGCGACCACAGAAAACTTGGAAAAGAATTAGAACTTTTTACATTCTCTCAAAGAGTTGGACAAGGTTTACCATTATGGTTACCTAAAGGAGCGCAATTAAGAGAGCGATTAGAAGGTTTCTTAAAAAATGTACAACAAAAAGCAGGTTATCTCCCTGTAATAACACCTCATATTGGAAACAAAGAACTTTACGTTTGTAGTGGACATTATGAGAAGTATGGTGAGGACTCTTTTCAACCTATTAATACACCAGCTCAAGGAGAAGAATTTTTACTTAAACCAATGAATTGTCCTCACCATTGTGAGATTTATAAGGCGACTCCAAAATCATATAAAGACCTTCCTGTAAGGTATGCAGAGTTTGGAACGGTATATAGATATGAGCAATCTGGAGAACTACATGGTTTAACCAGAGTAAGAGGCTTTACTCAAGATGATGCACATATATTTTGTAGGGCAGATCAGTTAAATGACGAATTCGAAAAAGTAATTGATTTAGTCCAATACGTTTTTAACGTTTTTGGATTTGATGACTATGTTGCTCAAGTATCATTAAGGGATCCTGAAAATAAATCTAAATATATTGGTAGTGATGAGAATTGGGAACTTGCTGAAAACGCAATTATCAAATCTGCAGCTAAAAAAGGTTTAAAAACTGTAGTCGAATATGGGGAAGCGGCGTTTTATGGTCCAAAACTTGACTTTATGGTAAAAGATGCTATTGGAAGAAAATGGCAATTAGGAACCATTCAAGTTGACTACAATCTACCGGAACGGTTTGAATTAGAATATGTTGGGTCTGATAATGAGAAGCATCGTCCAGTTATGATTCACAGAGCACCTTTTGGTTCACTAGAAAGATTCTGTGCTATTTTAATTGAACATGTTGCTGGTAAATTCCCGCTGTGGCTTGCTCCAGAGCAAATCGCGATTCTACCAGTTAGTGATAAATACAACGATGCTGCGAAAGAGCTTTTATCTTTCCTAAATAATTCCGATATTCGTGGCTTTGTTGACGACCGCAGCGAACGTGTAAGCAAGAAGATTAGGGATACTGAAGTTAAAAAAGTTCCTTATATGATTGTTTTAGGTGAGCAAGAGACCAGCACAGGTACAGTTTCAGCGCGTAAACACGGTGAAGGCGAATTAGACAGGATGACCAATGATGAGTTTGTGAGTTACATAAACGAAGCCGTGGCCAACAATTTAAAAAAGTAACTTATTTTAATTAATGAATCCTAGAAGAAAAGGAAATAGAAACAGAAGACCCTTCAAAAAAGAAGAGCTTCACAGAATTAACGAGAAAATCAAGATCGCTGATGTTCGTTTAGTTGGTGACAACGTAGAGCAAGGTGTTTTTTCAACTGCTGATGCTATTGAAATGGCTCAAAAATTAGAGTTAGATTTAGTTGAAATATCTCCAAAAGCGGTTCCACCAGTTTGTAGAATCATTGATTACAAAAAGTTTCTATACCAGCAAAAGAAGAAACAAAAAGAAATCAAGAGCAAAACTGTTAAGGTTGTTGTTAAAGAAATCAGATTTGGCCCTAACACAGATGAGCATGATTTTAATTTCAAACTTAACCATGCTAAAAAGTTCTTAGAAGAAGGTTCAAAAGTGAAAGCTTATGTATTTTTCAAAGGACGTACGATTGTTTTTAAAGACAGAGGTGAAATTTTATTATTAAAATTCGCTCAAGAACTTGAAGATGTTGGTAAAGTTGAAGTTTTACCAAAAATGGAAGGGAAAAAGATGAACATGATGCTTGCCCCTAAAGTTCCAAAAAAGTAATTTTTTTTTATTAATTATATACTATTGTTGTATGCCTAAGATGAAAACTAAATCCAGTGCTAAGAAAAGATTCAAAGTTACTGGTACAGGTAAAATCAAAAGAAAGCATGCTTTTAAGTCTCATATCTTAACAAAGAAAGGGACTAAGCAAAAAAGAAACTTAACAAAGACTGGATTAGTTGATGCGACTAACGAAGGAAGTGTTAAGGCTATGTTAACTATTGGAAAATAGTTTTTAGCGTTTTTTATTTCATTTTTTATTTGGTTATTTAACCCGGTGTTTAGTAAATAAGAGCGTAAGCCACTAACCACCAAAAAACTTAAAATTATGCCTAGATCGGTAAATGCCGTAGCTGCGAGAGCTAGAAGAAAAAAAACGATGAAACTTGCCAAAGGTTACTTTGGTAGAAGAAAAAACGTTTGGACAGTATCTAAGAATGCTGTGGAAAAAGGTCTTTCGTATGCGTACAGAGACAGAAGAGTTAAAAAGAGATCTTTTAGATCACTTTGGATTCAAAGAATTAACGCTGGTGCAAGACAATACGATATGTCTTACTCAGAATTTATTGGAAAAGTTAACGCGAAAGGAATTGAGTTAAACAGAAAAGTTTTGGCTGATTTAGCGATGAACAATCCAGAAGCTTTTAAAGCAGTTGTTGATGCAGTAAAATAATTAATTTTACTATAGAAGAATTTCTAAGCCCTGACTTAATTGTCAGGGCTTTTTTTTGTGATTAGTTTATTAAGAAGCACTTAATTATTATTTAACAAAGCTAATCCTCCTCTTTAAATAAAAAACAATCGATCCTTTTCCAAAATGCTATTGACAGATCTTAAAAAAGACTAAAAATTGTAATTGCGCAGTTTTACTATACAAACTCAATAATGGAGTAAAGGCCAACTTGGTAAAACCATACAGCAATTAACTTATTAATGAACAATACCAGACAAATATCCTAAACTTGCGAAAAAATCAACCAATAATCAACCAATCTTTACAAATAATAATCCTAAATAAAATCTCAATCAAAAAGCAGTAATTTAAAGCAGTGAAATTTAAAACCATTCATAAAACAACTAAATTCAAAATAACAATAGGAATATTAACAACTATATTCATATATTGGATATTCTGCCTACCAAGTGATTACTTTAAATTCCCAACAAGTAGTATAATCGAATCTCAAAATGGAGATCTACTAAGCGCAAGAATAGCACAAGATGGACAATGGAGATTTCCATTAGCTGATTCAATTCCAAACAAATTTAAACAATGCATAATTCAGTTTGAAGACAGAGAATTCGAATCACATTTTGGAATAAGCCCAAAATCAATAGCCAGAGCAATATATCAAAACTTCTCTAAAGGAAAAGTAGTTAGTGGTGGAAGTACAATTACTATGCAAACAGTACGTTTAATGCGGAAAAATCCACCTCGAAATTTTTGGCAAAAAATAATAGAAGCACTCTGGGCAACGCGATTAGAATTAGCCGAATCAAAAGAAAAAATCCTAACATTATATGCTACCTATGCTCCTTTTGGCGGTAACGTAGTTGGACTAAATACAGCATCTTGGCGATATTATCAAAAACCAGCGCATGAATTAACATGGGCGCAAAACGCAACATTAGCAGTACTACCTAATGCTCCTAGTTTAATATTCCCAGGAAAAAACCACAACCTACTACTTAAAAAAAGGAACCGTTTACTCCTTCGTTTAAAAGACATTGGAATAATTACACAATCAGAATACGAATTATCATTGATTGAAAACCTACCTAGCAAGCCTCACCCATTACCACAACATGCACCTCACTTGTTAAACTACCTTTCTGGAAATTCATTTTATGGTAAACGCCACCAAACAAACATCAATTATGCTTTACAGCTTCAAGTAAATCAATTAGTTAAAAGAAACGCAAAAAGACTAAGAAGAAATAACATCAACAACATAGCTGTTATAATTACTGAGGTAAAAACAGGGAAAGTAATTTCCTACCAAGGAAATGTTATCGGAACAGGCTTCAAACATAATGAGGCGGTAGATATCATTCATGCACCAAGAAGCACAGGTAGTATTTTAAAACCCTTCTTATATTGTCAAGCGTTTGATGAAGGATATATTACTCCATACTCTTTAATTCCAGATGTTCCAACCCATTACAAAGGCTATACACCGCAAAACTATGCTCAAAGCTATGATGGAGCGGTAATAGCCAAAAAATCTTTAGCGCAATCCCTAAACATACCTGCCGTTCGATTATTAGAGAAAGTAGAACTCAATAACTTTTATCAAAAACTAAAATCAATAGAATTAAGTACTTTAAAAAAACCTGCATCACACTATGGCTTGAGTTTAATTTTAGGAGGAGCTGAAGCAAACCTTTGGGATCTAAATAAAGCTTATTCTAAAATGAGTTGGCAACTTGGACAATTAAATCCAAAAGAAATTCCAAAATTCGGAATTCGTCCCTCAGCCAAAAAGCATAAATTCAAACCCAACTATTCTTCAGGATCCATTTATTTAACCTTTCAATCAATGTTAGAAGTAATACGTCCTGGAGATGATTCTAATTGGAAAGTATTTAGCAGTTCTCGTAAAGTAGCTTGGAAAACAGGAACATCTTTTGGATTTAGAGATGCGTGGGCAATTGGTGTCACACCAGAATATGTTGTAAGTGTTTGGGTGGGTAATGCAACAGGCGAAGGACGACCAGGAATAATAGGTGTAAAAGCAGCCGCTCCTATACTATTTGATGTTTTTAATTTACTTCCCGAAAGTTCATGGTTTAATGAACCCGTAAACGATCTAAAAACAGTTTCAATCTGCAAAAAAAGTGGATTTAAAGCAAGTCACCATTGTGAAAAAATTATTAAGCCGTGGCTAAATAAACGCGCTGAAGAAGTTGAACAATGCCCTTACCATAAGACTATTCATTTAAATAAAAGTAAAACAGCAAGAGTAAACAGCAATTGCTATGATATATTCAATATTCAAAAAACCAAATGGTTTATTCTTCCTCCATTAATGGAACACTATTACAAAACAGCTCACGTTAATTACAAAGTTGTGCCTCCAATAGATCAAAAATGTTTAGGCTCAACAAATGATGACGTAATGAAGATTATTTATCCTAAAAAAATCAGTAATATTCACATTCCAATTAATATAAAAGGAGAACAAGAGCGTATTAATTTTGAAGCCACTCACCGACAAAAAAACGCTATTATTTATTGGCACATCGATAATCAGTATATTGGAAGTACTGAAACCATGCATCAAATTAGCGCGCAACCATGCGTTGGAAGACACACTTTAAAACTTGTGGACCAATTAGGAAATGTTTATGCCCAAAAGTTTACAACCTATTAAAATGAAAAAAATCACTCTTCTAATTATTATCATTTGTGTTCGACACACAATATTCAGCCAATCTCTCGAAGAAAGAATTGTTAGCTATACAGTTGACTCAAAACAAGAAAAAATCAAACTATATCTAAAGGATTCTGCAGGAAACCCAATTTCAAACGCGAGTAATTTATTAAAACTTGAAGACAGTCTATTTTTGGTAATGAATGCAGGAATGTATCAAATCGATCAGTCACCTCAAGGATTATATATTCAAGAATTTAAAATCATTAAACAAGCCAATAAAGTTCAAAACGCCTACGGGAATTTCTACATGCAACCAAATGGCGTATTTTATATTCAAAACGACACACCTAAAATAATTCAAACATCAGTATTAAAACTAGATTCAAATATTAGTTACGCTACCCAATCCGGACCAATGTTACTGATTGGGGGACAAAAGCATTCCAAATTCATAGAAGGGTCTAAAAACTTAAACATTCGTAATGGTGTAGGAATACTTCCAAATGGAAATGTTTTATTTGCTATTTCAAAAAAAGAAATCAACTTTTACGACTTCGCTGCCTTCTTTCAAAACAAAGGATGCAAAAATGCTTTATACTTGGATGGATTCGTTTCAAGAGCATATATTCCATCCAAAAATTGGATTCAACTAGACGGAAGATTTGGTGTTTTAATTGGCGTAATCAAAAAGTAATACAGCTCAAATTTCAAAGCCGTTTCCGATACCAATAATAAACCGTTTAAATATTCTTCCTTAGGTGTTTAACTAACGACACTTTCGTTATATATTTGCATCATATTTTAAAGCCATGAAGAATAACACACTTACAGGAACATTAGCTATCGCAGTAGTAATTTTATACATTTTACACTTCTCCTCAAACAATAATACAATACCAGAAGTTACCGATGAAAAGCAAAGTATAGATTTAGATTCAACATTATCTACTCAAGATTCAAGTGCTAATATGTTAAGTCTAAGTGACACCTTATCTTTAGATAGTTTAAAAGAAGCTGATTACAGTCGTATTGGATTCATCAACATGTTTAAAGTTGTAGAAAAGTGTCCTACTTTAAAAAAGGACATAAAAAAATTAGAAAATCAGCAAGCTGAAATTCAACGACAAGAAGCTCAAATTTATAAAAACTTCGAAAATGATAAGAATAAAATGCAAAAGGCATTAGAAAACATGAATGCTATTGGAAGATTGGATGAAGCAACTTACCAACAAAAAATGCAGGAGATGGCGCAAAAACAAAAACAAGCTGAGCAAGAAGTATTGGCTTTAAAACCAAAAGCCGATAACTTACAACGATCACAAATAAACATTACAACAAAAAGAAACGAAGTTGTACAAAAAGCAATCGACGAAATCAACGAAAAATTACAATTAGATTATGTTTTAGTGCAGGATGGAATGAATACTTCAGTATTCCCATTAAATGCCAAAAACGACATTACTGATCAAATCATTTTAGTAATCAACAAGTAAATATCAATTATGTTTATTGCTCAAGAGAAAAAAAAAAGTAATATTATCGAATACGTTTTATACCTATGGCAGGTTGAGAATATTATCCGTGCATGCCAATTTGATGTAAATATCATTGAAAAAAATGTAATTAACCAAATGGGACTAGATGCCAACGAAAAAAGTTTAGTCATCGATTGGTATAACGATTTGGTAAAGCAAATGAAAAGCCAAGCCTTACAGCAAGACGGTCATTTAGCATTTACAAAAGAAATCATTGTAGAACTAGCAATGCTACACCAAACACTATTAAAAACATTCCAAGATAAATTGTACAACCCAGCTTACAACAATGCAAGAGGCGATATTTACGATTTGCAAAAGAAGCAATTAGCACCAGTATCAGAGGTTGAAGCCTGTTTAAATGGATTATTTGGATTATGGATGCTTAAAATCGGGAAGAAAGAAGTAAGTGCAGCAACCCAACAATCGTTCGATCGAATTAGTAAGCTTTTAGCACGTTTAGGAAAAAACTACCACGAAATGATGGGTGCAGTAAGCTAAAGAATTAAAGTGTTTTTTAATTCTTTACAAGTTGATATAATAATTCATTTTGAAATCCATTGGTCGTCTTAAGCCAATCTAACTTTTCACCAGTCTGCTTAAAGCCTGCATCTTCAAACAACCCTTTACTCACAAAATTTAAAGCACCAATATTTGCAAACACTTGATGCAAGCCTAAATGTGAAAAACAATAATCAACTAAGATTTTAAGTGATTCACCAGCATAGCCTTTACCCCTATATTTTTCTGAAATTAAAATTCCAATACCAGCCCTTAAATGTTGAGGATCGAAATCAAATAAATCAATTAATCCAGAAGCATTACCTTCTTTATCTTGAATAACTAATCTCAACTGCTTCGTCGTGTAAATATCCAAATGCTGTGTTTCAAGGTATTGTGCTAAAACAAACTTCGAAAACGGTACCATGGTTTGACTTACGGCCCAAACCTTAGTATCATTCTCCCAAGCATACAATAGTTCTAAATCTGTTGGTTCTAATGCCCTTAAAATCACTTTTTCACCCGATAGTAACATTATCTAAAAACTTTTGGTAGTGCATCATGTATCGCTTCATTGACTTCAAAAACTGTATATCGTTTCATTAATAGATCCCCCCTATTCATTGCAAACTCCAAATTCATTTGGTAATAACCTTCAATAATATCTTGTTCTTGCAATTTAGGCAATAAATCAAAAATTAAATGCACATCATGCACTTCCGTTTGATAATTAAAATTCATAAAATCCTTTATTGGACTCAAACAAGTAGCCGCCCCAATATCAACTCTTGGGTAAGCTTTAACCACCTCTCTTACAGAATCCAACATTTGTTTATCTGTATAAATTGATGGTAATTTCAACTTTACAAAAACGCTTTCAATATTTCGTTTTTTTATGTGATTTAAATAAATATTCACATCCTTATCAAACGAAGGCCCTTTGGTGCTAATACCATAAACCTTTCCTGCCACTGTAAGTAACAAATGAGGAGGAACTAATCTAGCATTTAATATTAACAAATAAACACCTTCATACAATTGCTCCTCTTTTAAAGGTTGTAAATTAAGTATTTTAAAATCAGACATCAATTGTTCCTTTAAAAACAAACTTAGCAGGACCTTGCAACCAAATATTCTTATATCCCACTTCAGCAGTTTCAAACTTCACCTTTAAATTTCCTCCTTGAGCCTTCACATTGAGCTCTGATCCTTCAAAAGCTCCGGTAACATGAGCCGTTAAAACAGCAGCAGTAACACCAGTTCCACAAGCCAAAGTTTCATCCTCAACACCTCTCTCGTAAGTCCTTATGTTTAACACACCGTTTTCGATATTTACATAATTCACATTCGTACCTTCCACTTTAAAACGTTCATTATAACGTACTTTTTGCGCCTCTTCAATCAATGCTAAATTATTCAAATCTTGGGCAAATGAAACATAATGTGGTGAACCTGTATTCATAAATACAAACCCTTCACCTTTTTCAATATTTGGTACATCAATCATTTTTAAGCTAACCCATTCACCTTCTTCAGTTTGAATAACATCAGCATCGTGCAAACCGTCAACTGCTATAAAACTACAACTATCTCCAATCACACCAATTTGCTTTGCAAAAGCAACTAAGCATCTGCCGCCGTTACCACACATACTTGCTTCGGTACCATCGGAATTATAATAAATCATTTCAAAGTCAACGCCCTTTTTGTTTCTCAACAACATCAATCCATCACCACCAACACCAAATCGTCTGTCGCATAAAAACTTAACCAACTCCTTATTGGACCTGTTAAACTCTTCATTTCTATCATCAATGATTACAAAATCATTTCCCGCACCCTGGTATTTATAAAACGTAACACTCATAGTTCTAGCTTCGATCAATAAGTTAATTTTCCTTTAACATTTATTAAGTCCAAAATTAACACATTTTAACCGGACATATATATACTTTATGTCGCTCTCTTGTTAAATTCACAATCACATTGTGGAACCGATACAAAAGCTATGAAAATAAGAAATATAAGTCAGAGTATTTTAACAGCAAGTTTGGGAGCATCACTTGCCCTAGTAGGTTTTTATTTTTTAAACGATCAAAATTCAACTTCACCAAGTACAAATAAAAAAACCATTATTCAGGCAGCTCCCCAAATACATTTATCCAAATCAGTTCCATCAACCTTAATGGTGGAAATACCAAGTTTCGAAACAGCAGCTAGTCAATCCGTTAATTCGGTTGTTCACATCAAAACTATTTCAACTGGACAACAAAATAAACAAAGTCTGCAAGATCCTTTGCAAGATTTATTTTTCGGTCGACCACCTCGCAATCAACAACCCCAAAAAATAGCTGGATCAGGCTCAGGAGTAATTATTTCAAATGATGGGTATATAGCAACCAACAATCACGTCATTGAAGGAGCAACAAAAATAGAAGTCACGCTAAACGATAAAAAAACATATACAGGAACTATTGTAGGAACAGACCCTACCACAGATTTAGCCTTAATTAAAATAGAAGCAAAAAACCTTTCCGCAATTTATTACGGAAACTCTGATGCTGTAAATATTGGTGAATGGGTGTTGGCTGTAGGAAATCCATTTAATCTCAACTCTACCGTAACAGCAGGGATTGTAAGCGCTAAAGGAAGGAACATTAACATTCTAAAAGAAGATTACGCTATCGAAAGCTTCATTCAAACAGATGCAGCAGTAAACCCAGGGAATAGTGGTGGAGCTTTAGTTAATCAACATGGTGAGTTAATTGGAATTAATACTGCCATCGCTTCTAACACAGGTTCGTATACGGGTTATTCATTTGCTATCCCTGTAAATATTGTAAAAAAAATAATGGGAGATTTAGTTAAACACGGAACAGTGCAAAGAGCCTTACTAGGTATTCAAATTCGAGAATTAAACCAAACACTTGCCGAAGAACAAGAAATTAAAGATTTAGAAGGTGTTTATATCTCTAAAGTATTTTCTGGTAGTTCTGCCGACGATTCAAACTTGAAAAGTGGAGACATTATTCGATACATTGACGGTGCAAAAATAAGCTCTCCTTCTGAATTACAGGAAAGAATAGGACAATACCAGCCTGGTGATAAAGTGGAAGTCACTTATGATCGCAATCACCTAATCTACACTTCAATTTTAACTCTAAAAAATAAACTAGGAACAATAAATTCTGTAGCTAAAGAAATTTACTTTTTTGGTGCTCAGCTGGAACAGGTTTCCAACAAAGAAAAGAAGTTGTTAAAGATTAAAAACGGAGTGAAAATCCAAAGCCTAAAATCGGGATTTTTTTTAAATGAAGGGATGAAAAAAGGATTTATTATCACAAAACTTAATAACCAAATAGTTGTTTCGCCCGAAGGGCTAGTAAATACTCTAAAAAATACTAAAGGTGGAATTCTCATAGAAGGAATATACCCAAACGGAAGCAAAGCATACTATGGATTTGGCTTGTAGGCATATTTTTACAAGTAAGCTATTTACAGGAGTATTAAGACAGTTTTATAGTTCTAAGCCCCTTTTGAAAAGAAAAAAGAGATTCCTTTTACATAATTGCATTCTTTCTATTTGCCTGTGAATACAATATTTATAGCTTAACAAAACAACTTTACTAAAAATAATACGATTTAAAAAACTCAAGTTGAACGTTATTTATTGTCAAGCTTTACCATTTTTGGATTTTTCATGATGCGTTGAGATAGTTTTTCGAAATGTCTATGCCAAACGCGCCCAACAATTATAAATTGAGATTTCACAATAACATCTGCAACTCGATAAATCAAGATATGCTTATCAATCGTTAAGATATCCGCATCATCAACTACAAACATTTTGATTTTAGTAAGTGGAATACCGTTAATTTTCACCAATTCACTTAAACGCTTAGGTGTTCCAATTAAAACATCTAAACCTTCATAAATCATATTTTTTTGATATTGAATTAATCCCTGATCAAAAACAGTAAAAACTCTTAAATCAGTTCGTCGAGCGAGAATTTCGAATTGGTTTTCTAACTCAAAAGCTTTTTCTTTTGTGGCAGCCATTATGATTGCACGTGGTGCCTCTTCAAACGCAGCTTTTAATTGCTGAATAACACCAATTAAAACAGCCGTTGATTTACCCGAATCTGCAGGAGCAACAATAAAAAGATCACTCCCCGATTTAATTTGAGGAATACACTTCCCTTGTATTTCTCTTGACTCTTTATCAAACCCAGCATCAATTATCCCAGTTATTAATTCAGGAATCAGTTTTTTTAATTTCATTGATATTATTTTATTTAAAGCCTACCTTTAATTAAAGAACAAAGCTAATTAAAATAAAATCCTTGGAATATACTTTAATATATTTAACCTTAATAAAATTGGTGTTGCCAATAAGTAACGAAGGCATTACAATCAGCCTGAACAGCACTTATTAAGTGCTGAATAAAAAAGAGTGAAAACCTGCATTTTTACTGTTACTAGAAGATAGAATAAGAGATAATCACAGTTCTTAAAATCACTTGAAACAATAGAATTTGTTGAAATTATTAGTTAGTACTAACTAATTTATTTCTTAAGAATCTGACAAGAACCAAACTATCATTCACATATAAAATATAAACTTCCAAGGAATTAGAATATTGGATGGAAAAGTGAATTTTCAATTCAGTTAACGTATTAAAGTTTGAAAAAGAAATTAAGTAAAAGTATAATTCTAAAAGTACAACTCAGCAATGAAGATTTATTAAATTTGTTTATCGTAATTTCAAACATTATTTATTTACAACGATTACAGTAATTGATTCAAATAATAATTAATAAAAATGGCTTCAGGATTTTTTGCACTTTTAGATGATATAGCGCTGTTAATGGATGATGTGGCAACAATGAGTAAAGTTGCCACAAAAAAAACAGCAGGCATACTTGGTGATGATTTAGCTGTAAATGCTGAAAAGGCGTCGGGTTTTCAATCGTCTCGGGAATTACCTGTTTTATGGAAAATCACAAAAGGATCTTTTTTAAACAAACTAATAATTCTTCCCTTAGCTTTCTTGTTAAGCGCATTTTGTCCAAAAGTGATTGTTCCCATTCTTTTAATTGGGGGGATTTATTTGTCTTTTGAAGGAGCTGAGAAAATTTATCATTTTCTTTTTCATCGAAATCTTAAAAAAGAAAGCACTAATTCAAAACCATTATCAGAAGCCGAAATTCAATCAATCGAAAAGAAAAAAATAAAATCTGCTATTCTTGTTGATTTTATTTTATCCATCGAAATCGTAATACTTGCGCTAAGTACTGTTGTCCAGGAAAAGTTTTCCATTCAAATAATTGTCGTTAGTTTCGTTGCTATTTTAGCAACAATTGGAGTTTATGGAATAGTAGCTCTAATCGTCAGAATTGATGACTTTGGGTACAACTTGATAAATTTAAGTGGAAATAAAAAAAGTCCTTTAAAAGCAATTGGAATGGGATTAGTTAAAATACTTCCTTATATTATTAGAGCGTTAGCTTTTGTAGGTACAATAGCGATGATATTAGTTTCCGGTGGAATATTTGTACATAACATTGATTTCCTTCACGATTTTCTATTACCACTACCCTCTATTTTAGCTGAATTTTTAATGGGACTTGTTGTTGGTTTTTTTGCATTATTATTTTTCAAAGCTACCCTCAAAATAAAAAGTAAATTAAGCTAATCTAAAATTGAATATTTATTCATTTAAATTATCGTTATCCTTTTCCTATTTATACACCGTAAGGAAGTAATTGATTAACTTCGCAATCGCAAATTTGTGATTATGTCGAAACTTACGGAAGAGATTGATTTAAGGAGAACATTCGCTATTGTTTCTCACCCCGATGCAGGTAAAACTACATTAACTGAAAAGTTTCTACTTTTTGGAGGTGCGATTCAAACAGCAGGTGCTGTGAAGTCAAATAAAATTAAAAAGACAGCTACTTCCGATTTCATGGAAATTGAGAAGCAAAGGGGAATTTCCGTAGCTACTTCCGTAATGGGATTTGATTACAAAGGACTTAAAATAAACATTCTTGACACTCCTGGACATAAAGACTTTGCAGAAGATACGTTTAGAACTTTAACTGCTGCAGATTCGGTAATTGTTGTAATTGATGTTGCAAAAGGTGTTGAGGAACAAACAGAAAAATTAGTTGCTGTTTGTAAAATGAGAGATACTCCTATCATCGTTTTCATTAATAAATTAGATCGTTTTGGAAAAGACGCTTTTGACTTATTAACTGAGATTGAGCAAAAATTAGGAATTAGTGTCCACCCTCTTTCTTGGCCAATTGGACAAGGTGAAGAATTTCAGGGTGTTTACAATATATATGAAAAAGGATTAAACTTATTCTCTGCTGATAATAAACAAAGTGTTAGTGATGTCGTAAAAATCGCTGATGTACAATCAAAGGAAGTCGACGAGATTGTTGGTACAGAAGCCGCCGATTTACTGCGTGAGGAATTAGAATTGGTTGAAGTTGTTTACCCTCAATATACGAACGAAAAATACCTTGAAGGAAAAGTCTCTCCTATATTTTTTGGTTCCGCATTAAACAATTTTGGAATTCAAGAATTACTAGATTGTTTTGTAAGGATTGCTCCTAAACCACAACCAAAAAAATGTGACACAAGAGTTGTATCTCCTTACGATGAAAAATTCTCTGGATTTGTATTTAAGATTCATGCAAACATGGACCCTAAGCACAGAGATAGAATTGCCTTTGTGAAAATCGTGTCAGGTAAGTTCAGTCGAAACACGAATTACTTACACGTCCGCCACAACAAAAAATTAAAATTCTCTAATCCTACAGCTTTCATGGCTTCTAAGAAGGAAGTTGTTGAAGATGCATTTGCCGGTGATATTGTAGGTCTATACGATTCTGGAAACTTTAAGATTGGTGATACTTTAACGGAAGGTGAAAAATTCAATTATAGTGGTATTCCATCTTTTTCTCCAGAACAGTTTAAGTATATAGACAATGCTGACCCGATGAAAACAAAACAACTGAACAAAGGTATTGATCAGTTGATGGATGAAGGTGTTGCGCAATTATTTACAAAAGTAGATAACAACCGTAAAATCATTGGAACCGTTGGTCAACTTCAATACGAGGTTATTCAATACCGTTTAGAGCACGAATACAATGCTAAGTGTAGATACGAAAGCATGAACATCTTTAAAGCTTGTTGGGTTACTAGTGAGGACGAAGCGCAAATGAAAGACTTTAAATTAAGAAAGCTACACAACATGGCGAAAGATAAAGATGGTCGTGATGTTTTCTTAGCAGACTCAAGATACGCGTTAGAATTAGCCCAAGGAAAATATACAGAAATTGAATTTCACTTTACCAGTGAATTTTAAATTCAAATACTAGCAATAAAAAATAAGGCGAGTTAAATTGATTCGCTTTTTTTATATTGATATTTACCATTGACCCTCGCTTTCGCTAGAAGGGAAAAAATATTCATGAATTACACTTTTCAAAGGCTTTCATTCTCGAAAAGTTGGAAGTCAGCAAATCAGTCAAGCTAATTTTCGCTTCAATGTTCATCTTCAATAAATCAAGTAAGCAGGATTTTATCAAATTCTGTCATTCCATTCTTAAAACGGAATGACATATTTAAGGTTTACCAAAACAAGCCATCAAAACCTTCAATCACAGCTATCTAAGATCACTATCTATAAAACGTAAGAGAACAGCATAAAAAAAAACACAAAAAAGCCCCGACTTTTTAGTCGAGGCTTCTAAATATCTGTGTCAGTTAGGAATTACTTCCCTTCCATTGTAGACTTTAATTTTGCTAAAGCATCTAAGTCACCTAAAGTAGATTTCTCTTGAGCGGCATTTAATTTCTTAACTGCACTCTTAGTGTTCCCTTTATTTCCACCAGTAGTTTTCTTTTCACCTTCTACTTCCGCTTTGAAAGTTTTTGTAAAAGAAGCTATGATTTTCTTAGAATCCTTATTAAACTCAATAATCATGAATGGTAATTTCTCTTCAACTGCTATAGTCGAACCATCCTCTTTTACTGAGTGATTTTTAGGAATGAAAGCTTCAACTCCATACTCCATAGTGTTAATCAAGAATCCTTTATCTTGTTTAGCAACTACAGTAGCTTCATGAGTAGATCCTTCAGTAAAAACAGTTTCGAATACATCCCAAGGGTTTTCTTCTAATTGTTTATGACCTAAACTTAATTTTCTGTTTTCAGCATCGATTTCTAAAACAACAACCTCCATTTCTTGACCTAAAGTCGCGAATTCAGATGGATGCTTGATTTTCTTGTTCCAAGAAAGATCAGAAATATGTATTAAACCATCAATTCCTTCTTCTAATTCAACAAAAATACCAAAGTTTGTAAAGTTTCTTACTGTAGCTTTATGCTTTGTGTCAACTGCATACTTATCACCAACTTTTGCCCAAGGATCTTCAACTAATTGTTTGATACCTAGTGACATTTTTCTTTCTTCTCTGTCTAATGTTAATACCTCCGCATTAACAGTATCTCCTACAGTTAAGAAATCTTGTGCTGATCTTAAGTGCTGTGACCAAGACATTTCAGAAACGTGAATTAAACCTTCTACACCTGGAGCAATTTCAATAAATGCACCGTAGTCAGCTAAAACGACAACTTTCCCTTCAACTTTATCACCAACTTTTAATCCTTCATCTAGTGAATCCCAAGGATGAGCTTCTAATTGCTTCAATCCTAATGCAATTCTTTTCTTGTCATCATCAAAGTCAAGAATTACAACATTTAATTTTTGATCCAAAGTAACGATTTCCTCTGGGTGGTTAATTCTACCCCAAGAAAGATCTGTAATATGAATTAAACCGTCAACACCACCAAGATCAATAAACACACCATAAGAAGTAACATTTTTAACTGTTCCTTCAAGTACTTGACCTTTTTCAAGTTTCCCGATAATCTCTTTCTTCTGAAGCTCTAATTCAGCTTCGATAAGTGCTTTATGAGAAACAACAACATTCTTAAATTCTTGGTTGATTTTTACAACTTTGAATTCCATTGTTTTACCAACGTAAATATCGTAATCTCTAATAGGCTTAACATCAATTTGAGAACCTGGTAAGAAAGCTTCAATACCAAAAACATCAACGATTAATCCACCTTTAGTTCTGCATTTAACAAAACCTTTAATAATAATTTCATCTTCTAGAGCAGTGTTAACTTTATTCCAAGCTGTTAGTGCTCTAGCTTTTTGGTGAGACAATACTAGTTGTCCTGATTTATCTTCAGGATTTTCAACATATACCTCAATTTTATCTCCTTCTTTTAACTCAGGATCATATCTAAACTCAGAAATAGAAATAACACCTTCGGATTTGTATCCAATGTTTACTACTACTTCTCTTTTTGTTTTGACAACGATTGATCCCTCAATCACCTCGTGAGCAGAAATGGAGTTTACAGTAATACCGTAAGCAGCTTCTAATTCAATTTTTTGTTCAGCAGTATAGGCTTCGTCATGCTTACCTAATCCACCCCAGTCGAAATCTTCGATTCCAGTAACTTGTCCTTTTGACATAGTTCTTAATAATTGTACATTCAATATGAACGGCTACCAAATGGTTGTTTAAATAATTGATAAACAGTGTTTTCCCGTTCTAAAACAAAGTTTGTTTAAATTCAATTGCAAAGATATGCGTAAATCGCATGAAAAGCAACACTTTAGTCTATTTATTAACAATGTTAATAAATGTTATCTATCATCTAAATCCTCTTCTTAATTAGAATAATATCTTAATTTTATTAGGTGACAAATAAAAGAACTTTCGGGATTTGGGTTTATGCATTTTGGCCAAGTATATTTTTAGGGATATGCTGGAGTGTTTGGCTGTATAGTACTCAAATAGAGAACATTCCCAAAATTGGTGTAACACCCAGAAGTTTTCATGGATTAGTTGGAATTATAACCCACCCATTTTTCCACAGTACTCATCTCCCTGATGGATCGGTTGATTATAACCACATCATTAACAACAGTATTCCTTTCTTACTTTTAGGAACAGCACTATTTTACCATTTTAAAGACTTGTCTTATAAAATATTCATTTGGCTATTTATAGGAACTGGTGTTTGGCTTTGGAGTTTCGGCCGACCTTCAAACCACATTGGTGCCTCGGGAATTGTTTATGCCTTATTTGGTTTCCTAACAATAAGTGGTTTTTTAAAAGGAAACAAACATTTACTTGCTTTAAGCTTATTAACACTTTTTTTGTACGGAAGTATGATTTGGGGGATTTTCCCTGATGACCCTAAAGTTAGTTGGGAAGGTCATTTATCTGGATTTTTAATTGGAGTTGTTCTCGCTTTTTATTTTAGAAAAAGGGGACCATCATCTACAAAAACTTACATTTCAGATGATGATTCTTTTAATGAATGGAAATTTGGAGAAGATTATTGGAAAACTGATGAGCAGTTAATAAACAAACAAGACCATCAGCAACACGAATTTAAAGCTGAAGCCCCTATCCAAATTAAATACGAATACAAACCAAAAGAAAAACGACATGAATAAATCTGCTATTATTTTAGGGGCTACAGGGCTAACAGGAAATTTTGTTCTCGAAGAATTACTTAAAAATGAAGAATACTCTAAGTTGCTTGTTTTTTCAAGGATTGAGCTAGGAATTAAGCACGATAAGCTAGAAGTAATTATTTGTGATCTTTTAAAAATTGAAGAACAACAAGAAAAATTCCAAGCTAATGAAGTTTATGTTTGTATTGGATCAACAACCAATAAGACTCCAAATAAGAAACTATACAGAGACATAGATTTTGGAATTCCAGTTGCAGCGGCTAAGCTTTGCAAGGCTAATAACATTAAATGTATTTCAATCATCTCCTCTTTAGGTGCAAATGCCAGAAGTACGGTGTTTTATCCCAAAACAAAAGGAGAAATGGAAAATGAAGTAATGGCTTTTGGAATTGAAAAGACATATCTCTTACGTCCTTCCATGATTTTAGGAGCACGGCAAGAAAATCGCTTAGGAGAATCATTGGGCAAAATATTACTTTCAATCATAAGTCCTTTTATGCTTGGAAAACTAACTAGATATAAAGGAATTGAAGCAAAAACGATTGCAAATGCAATGATTTGGTTGAGTAATAACGATCATTCTAATGGAACAATTGAATCTGAAATAATTAGAAAATTAGTTTAGCTGAACGATTAAATTTTGGAAACTTCCAATTAGTCAAAACAACATATCCAAAATTAATTCATTTAAAAGCACTTGGTATAAATTAATGAAAAACGAAAAAAACACTTTCAAAAAGTAAATTTCAAAATTAACAAAATCGGAACCTAGCAATCTTATTATTGAAACACTATTTTATAGCCTCAAATAAATTTTACATCTCGTTTTACTATGGTAATTACAAGCCCAGTAAAAAAAATAATATTTTAAATCTACTTGCAAACAAAAAAGCCACCCAACAGGTGGCTTTTTTGTTTGTAATAAATAAAACTACTATCTAGCTATACCTATAGCTCTTACCTCCCTTATAACGGTAACTTTAACTTGTCCTGGATAAGTCATTTCAGTTTGAATTTTTTGAGAAATATCAAAAGCTAATTTTTCAGAATCTTTATCACTTACTTTTTCACTTTCAACAACAACTCTTAACTCTCTACCTGCTTGAATTGCGTATGTCTTAAGAACGCCGGGATAAGCTAACGCTAATTCCTCTAATTCTTTGATTCTCTTGATGTATGATTCCACAATCTCGCGTCTTGCTCCTGGCCTAGCTCCCGAAATAGCATCACAAACTTGAATGATTGGTGCAATCATGGTCGTCATTTCGACTTCATCATGGTGGGCTCCAATAGCATTAACAACATCAGGCTTCTCTTTAAACTTCTTGGCTAGGTTCATACCCAAAATAGCATGCGGTAATTCTGGTTCATCATCTGGAACCTTCCCTATATCATGAAGTAAACCAGCTCTTTTAGCAGCTTTAACATCCAATCCAAGTTCAGCTGCCATTATAGCGCAAAGATTAGCAACTTCTCTCGAATGCTGTAATAGGTTTTGTCCGTAGGAGGAACGATACTTCATTCTCCCAACCATTCTAATCAATTCAGGATGTAAACCGTGGATTCCTAAATCAATAGCAGTACGTTTACCAACTTCAGCAATTTCTTCATTGAGATGTTTACGTGTTTTTGCAACAACCTCTTCAATTCTAGCAGGGTGAATCCTTCCATCAGAAACTAATTGATGTAAAGATAATCTAGCAATCTCTCTTCTAATAGGATCAAAACAAGAAAGAATAATAGCTTCAGGCGTATCATCAACAATAACCTCTACTCCAGTTGCTGATTCGATAGTACGAATGTTACGACCTTCTCTACCAATAATTCTACCCTTGATTTCATCCGAATCAATATGGAATACAGACACTGCATTTTCAATTGCAGTTTCTGTAGAACAACGTTGAATACTTTTAATGATAATTTTTTTCGCTTCATTAGTTGCGCTCATTTTAGCCTCTTCCATTGTATCCTGGATATAAGACATAGCTTCGGTCTTAGCTTCAGCTTTTAAATTCTCAATTAATTGAGATTTAGCATCTTCAGCACTAATACCAGCAACAGCTTCTAATTGCTCAACCTGGCGACGATGCTGTAATTCTAACTCATCTTCCTTTCTTTCGTTGTGCGCAATTTTGTCACTTAGCTTATTTTGTAAACGCTGAACATCTTTTTCTTTCTTGGTGTAATCGTTTACTTTTTGGTTAAGCGTATTCTCTTTTTGTTTCAATTTATTTTCCGTCTGAGCCATTTTTTGACTCCTTTTATTGATAGAGTCTTCGTGCTCAGACTTTAACTGAACAAACTTCTCTCTCGCTTGAAAAATTTTATTTTTCTTAATCTGCTCTCCTTCCTTCTCCGCAGTATCAATAATAAGCTTTGATTGTTTCGTTGTTATGTTTTTTAAAATAAAAACACCAACAACTAAACCAATAACAATCCCTACTAAGCCATAGGCTATTTCTAACATAATTCAAGTGTTTAATTAATTTAACAATAACCAATTAATCAAATTAGAACCAATAAATAAGAGAAATTTAAAATTTAGCTTTTAAGGTATTTTGATACAAAATCTTCCAAATCTTTTAATTTATCATGCAAACTATCTTCTGCATCTTCGGAATAATTATTTTTATTGTTTTTATTCGACATCATATGCTGAAGTAAAAACATCGCCAATAAATCTTGTTTATCTAATACACCATAGTTACTCTTCAATTCATCAAGGTTTTCCTTTATTTCTTGCTCAATAGCAATTACATCATCACGTTCAGTTGCACTAACCTTTAACGGATACTCCTTGCCTGCAATATTAACTTTTATGGAAACGCCTTCTGACATCCTAACTATTTACCTTTGCTATACATTTGTCAATTTCCCGAATTAATTCGTTAATCTTCAATTTAATATCGGTCGATTTACCTTCTTTACCAGATAACGTTTTAGCCAATTTTAAAACTTTGTTTTGCTCATTAACGTCCGTTAACTGGATCTTAGTTTCGCTTAATTTATTTTGAAGAAATAAATTCTCATCTTTTAATTGTTTAACATCTTCCTTCGCCTTCTTGTGTTGAATAATTAATTTTTCAACCTTCGACTGCAAGCTGTCAACCAATAATGATGTGTTTCTTTCCTCCATTAAGTTAATTGTAACTATCGCAAATGTAATCGCAACTAGGCAGTAAAACAAATTAAAAACTGAGTGTTACTAACTTTCCGTTGTTCAAATGGTGAATTAGCCCGACTTTTGCACTTAATTAATTATGAGCAAATTTTTAATTTTTATTTTAATATGTTGTTTTTTACAAAACGTAAAAGCACAAACCACCAATAAAGTTTATCCTCAAAATTATTTTGGAGCACCAATGGATATACCCCTACTACTAGCTGGAAACTTTGGTGAATTAAGATCCAATCACTTTCATGCAGGAATAGATATTAAAACTCAAGGGGTAACTGGAAAAAACGTAATCGCCTCTGCCAAGGGTTATGTTTCGAGAATAAAAGTACAACAAGGTGGCTATGGGAAAATAGTTTACATTGATCACCCAAATGGTTACACAACTACTTATGCCCATCTAAACAAATTTTCAAAAAAAATTGATGCATTTGTAAAAAAAGAACAATACCATCAAGAATCTTTCTTTATTAACTACTACCCTGATTCTGGCTTAATTCCTGTAATAAAAGGAGAACGGATTGGGTTTTCAGGAAATACAGGTGGATCTGGAGGACCTCATTTACATTTCGAAATTAGAGATACAAAATCCGAACATGCTTTAAATGCTTTACTTTTTGGACTACCAATTAAGGACAATATAAAACCAACAATTAAGGGAGTTAGAATTTATCCACTAGATGCTAATTCAACCGTGAATAACAGACCCGCTCCAGTTTATTTTCCAACTCAAAAAACAGGCGCGACATATGGGTTAGTCTCTACTCCTATTGTTTCTAACAAAATTGGGTTTGGAATCGAAACAGCAGATTATTTAAATGGTTCTTTTAATAGGTGTGGCGTTTACAACATAAAACTACTGGTAGATGAAAAACTAATTTTTGAACAACAAACGGAGGAAGTTCCTTTTGATGAATCACGATATTTAAATTCACACACCGATTATGAATTCAAAAAAAAGAAATCTAAATGGATTCATAAATCCTATATAGAACCGAATAATAAGTTGAGTATTTATAAAACCACTGATCAAAATGGAGTTTTAACGTTTAAAAATAGTGGGATTCATAAAATAAAATATGTTACGACAGATGCCTATGGTAATTCATCAACATTAAATTTCAACATCACTTCAACTTCTAACTTTAACCTTATAAAAAAACCTATTCACAAAAATTTTGTAAAAAAAATGGAATACCATCTTCCAAATGAATATAATGCAGAAGGATTCTTAATACAATTACCAGATGGAGCTTTGTATAATGACATTGACTTTAAATACACAGCAAGTCCGCATCCAAAGAAGAGATGGAGTGATGTGCATAAAGTACATTCAGATTATACACCTATTCACAAACCTGCTGAAATCTTTATTAAATGTAACTTTCCATCTTCTATTCCATCCAATAAATTATTAGCTATTCGAAAAACTTCCAAAGGAAGAATAAAAACCCACGTTGGTGAATTTGCCGTGGGTTACTACTCTTTTAAAACAAAATACTTTGGCGAATTCTATATATATCACGATACAGTTCCTCCTAAAATAATCCCTTTAAACATTTCAAACGGAAAAAACATCGCAACTCAATCTAAATTTGATTTTAAGATTTCAGATAACTTGGCAGGTATAAAAAACTTTAATTGCTACATCGATGGCAAGTGGGTTTTAATGGAGTACGACTACAAAAAAGCACGTATAACGCATTACAAGCATAATGTAATCTCAAAAGGAAAACACGAATTAAAACTAGTAGTGCAAGACAAAATTGGGAATGAGAGTCTTTATAAATGTTCCTTTTACAACTAAATAGAAACCGTCATTAGATCAATTTCTCACGCTAATCCCAATCAAATTGAGAAGTTGTATATCAAACAATACAATAAAAAAACATAGGATTAGAGCTTAAAATACACGCACACTAAAACAAACAAGAGTTTTCCACAAAGCGTTTGAAATAACTAAACATTTCTTCTTTCAATAACATTGAATAAATAGCTTAAATTCGCAAAATCAAAAAATTATCAGATGGATTATAAAATTGGAGTAATTAAAGGAGATGGAATCGGGCCAGAAATAGTTACTGAAGCTATGAAAGTCATGGATGCAGTTGGAACTAAATTTGGCCACAAATTTAACTACACTGAAGTTCTAATGGGTGCTTGCGCAATTGATGCTATAGGAACACCACTTCCTGATGAAACTTTAGAAGTTTGTAAAAACTCAGATGCTGTATTATTTGGCGCAATTGGTCACCCTAAATATGACAACGATCCAAATGCAAAGGTTCGTCCTGAGCAAGGATTATTAAAAATCAGAAAAGAATTAGGACTATATGCCAACATTCGTCCAGTCGCTTATCATTCTGCACTAGAAGAATTTTCACCTTTAAAGCCAGAAAGAATTGAAGGAGCAGATTTTGTTGTTGTTCGTGAGTTAACTGGAGGAATATACTTTGGTGACAAAGGAAGAAACGATGACGGTACTGTTGCTTTTGATAACTGTACATATTCAATTAAAGAAATTGAAAGAATTTCAGTTATCGGATTTGAAACTGCAATGAAAAGAAGAAAAAAATTAACACTAGTTGATAAAGCTAACGTGCTAGAAACTTCAAGACTTTGGAGAGATACTGTAAAGAAAATGGCGCTTAACTACCCAGAGGTTGAATTAGACTTCTTATTTGTTGATAACGCAGCAATGCAAATGATTTTATCGCCAACTCAGTTTGATGTTATTTTAACAGAAAATATGTTCGGAGATATTATTTCTGACGAAGGATCAGTAATCGGAGGATCAATAGGATTATTACCATCCGCTTCCATAGGATCTACGGTTGGTTTATATGAGCCAATCCATGGATCTTTCCCTCAAGGAGCTGGTTTAAACATCGCGAATCCTATGGCGACAATCCTTTCAGCAGCAATGTTGTTAGAAACATCATTAGATTTAGTTGAAGAAGCTACCGCAATCAGAAACGCAGTTGCTAAAGCAATTGACCAAAAAGTTGCAACAGAAGACTTAAACAAAGTAAATCCTGTGGGAACAGACGCAGTTGGTGATTTTATCGCAGCGGCTATTTAATTCCCAATGGTATTAAAATAAAAAGCCCCGCATTGCGGGGCTTTTTATTTGAAACAGGCACAATCTTAATCTTTTAAAAACGCTATCTATTAGAAATAAGATCAAATATTTTTTTTTTCAAAAAACACAATTTATTAATTACATCTCATAAAGATTTAATGGAATTAATTTCAAATAAAACATAAATTAATAACTGTCTTGACGATTACTTCAAAAAAAGTGATCAAATCTGTAACGAATCGTTAATTTTGAGTTAAACAAGCAAAATAAATTCTATGAAATTTGCTTACACAATATTATCTACTCTTTTATTAATTTCTTGCGCTCAGAACAGTGAAATAAATATTACGCCTCCTCCTACTTCCGAAAAAAAAACAAAAGAAACAGAAGTAATAAAAAAAAACAAAATCAACCAATCAGATTCATTA
>JAQXEE010000044.1 GCA_029251005.1 Flavobacteriales bacterium
ATTTCCTTTTTTGACATAAACTATCTATTTGTTGTTTGTTTAACGACTGTGCTATGCATGGTCGTTTTTGTTTTGCAGCCATTCAAACCTTTGTTTATTATTAACGTTCCGTAGTAGCGGAGAATACTTTGCAATATGAGATTATTAACTAAATCAAGATTTAAACTGGCGTTAGAATGTCCTAACAAGCTATACTACACCCGTAAAAAGGAATATGCCAATCAGAAGCAAGAAGATGAATTTTTGCAAGCATTGGCACAAGGAGGTTTTCAAGTTGAAGAATTAGCTAGATTAGAATACCCAGACGGACATCTAATTGAAGGAAACGACTGGAATTATCAGTTATTAGTTGATCAAACAAACGAATTGTTAAAGCAAGAAAACGTAGTGATTTTCGAAGCTGCTTTTTTGTTTGAAGATTTGTTCATCCGTACAGATGTTTTAGTTAAAAAAGGAAATCAAATAGAACTTATAGAGGTTAAAGCAAAGTCTTACGATCCATTTGACGACAATCTCTTGATTGGTAAGCGTGGAGGAATTGTTGGAAGCTGGAAGCCCTATTTGTTTGATGTTGCTTTTCAGCGACACGTTATCCAGCAAAACAATCCTAATTGGGACATTAAATCCTATTTAATGATGGCTAACAAGCGTAAAGAAGCCAAAGTTGATGGATTGAATCAAATGTTCCGAATCACTAATAAATCAACCAATCGCACAGGAATAAAGAAGCTCGTTAATTCTATCGAAGAAATTGGTGAATCTGTTTTAGGGAAAGTTAATATTGATGCTGTAATTGATGACATCCAAAATGGAAAACATAAAATCTATGATAATATGGATTTTTATGAAATGGTTTCTCTCTTCTCCGAATACTATAAAGAGGATAAAATGTTCAATCAACCTTTATCTTTTTCAGCCTGTAAAAGTTGCGAATTTAGAACCTCTCCTGAACAAGAGAAAAACGAAATGAAATCTGGATTCAAAAATTGCTGGAAACAACAAAAAGGATGGACAGATAAAGAGTTCAATGCTCCTTCGATATTTGAAGTAGGAAATTTCAGAAGAGGAAATGCCTTATTTGAGGACGATAAAATCCTAATGGAGGAATTAACGCAAGAAGATGTAGGCAAGAAAACGGAAACATATAAAATGCACCTACAAGAACGACAATGGGTGCAAATCACTAAAGAGTTAGAGGATGATATTACGGAGGAAGTTTGGGAAGATGAATTAAAGGAAGAAATGGACTCGTGGGTTTATCCTTTGAATTTTATTGATTTTGAAACAAGTGCCGTTGCATTACCTTTTAGTAAAGGAAGAAAGCCATACGAACAAGTCGCCTTTCAGTTTTCTCATCATACAGTTGATGAAAATGGAAAGATTGAACACGCAGGCGAATGGATTAATGTTGAAGCTGGTAAGTTTCCAAACTTTGAATTTACTCGTGAATTAATTACTTCTGATTTAGACATTATTGTGATTTATGATGGCAACCCTGACTCAGTTTCGA
>JAQXEE010000058.1 GCA_029251005.1 Flavobacteriales bacterium
TCAAATAACATTTCTAACGAATCCAATGCTGCAATTCCAATGGTGTCATAGGACATACAATTATTACTATCTGTAACAATTACTGATAACGTATCAGGACCAACTAAGTTATAAATAGAGCCTGTTTGCCCATCACTCCAAATGAATGTATAAGGAGCAGATCCAACTAAAGGCTCGGCATCTAAGTTTATCTCCAAACCAACGCAAGCGGAATCATCACCGCCTAAATCTAACGCTGGAAGAGCATTCTCAATTAACGTAGTGCTTACTGAAACTACACATGAGTTTGAGTCGGTTACATCAACAGAAATAACTCCTTCTGAATATACCCAAATAGAAGAAGTAGTATCACCTGTAGTCCATAAGTAAGAT
Source organism: Flavobacteriales bacterium (assembly GCA_029251005.1). GTDB lineage: Bacteria > Bacteroidota > Bacteroidia > Flavobacteriales_C. The sequence continues at coordinate 373 of JAQXEE010000058.1, forward strand.
TCGGCAATAGCTCCTAAATCAACTTCTACACTATCGAATTGACAAAACTCATATTCATTTTCGATTATTACGTTTGGCAACTGATGGTTATCAATATTTATCGTATCACTGCTTTCACATCCGTTTTCTGTGGACACTATTACTATGTATTCACCAGAATCAGCCTCTAATGTTTGTGCGGTTACATCCGAAATAATAACTCCATCTAAATACCATGCGTAGGCAACATCCGAACTAGAAATAGCATCTAAAATCGTAGTTACATTATCACATATTATGGTATCAGGTCCTAAAGAAACCGTTGGAAGGCTCTCCTCAGAAATTTGAACAGAGTCGGTGAATTTACAGCCATCATTATCAACTATTGTAACAGTATAAGTAGCATCTTCAGAACCCACTCTAATTGTTGCGTCAGATTCAGTACCGGGAAGCCAAGTATACGAAAATGCATCTGAATGCACAGCGCCAATGGTAGTAGAATCTTGCTCACAAACTACTACCGAACCTCCAAGTTCAACAGATGGTAAACTGTTGGCAGAAACTTGGACGCTACTAGAATCTATGCAACCGTTAGCATCCGTAACCACAACGGATACGGGACCAGGAAAATCAACATAAACAACTTGGTCAGAGTCTCCTGTTGACCATTCATAGTCACTGAAACCAGGACCTGCATTCAGTGATAAAGAATCTCCTGAACAAAAGAATGTACTCGGTCCTAAATCTATCTCTGGTGCTAGATTAATAGTAACACTAACAGAGTCGGAATCGGAACACCCATTTTCATCAGTATAAGAATATTTAATTTCATGATTTGTAGCTGATAAACTTGTTGGATCCAATTGATCATTTGAAGTGATATCATTTACATACCAATTTCCTCCAACAGGTGTTGCGCTCAAAGTTTCTATCGCTCCATTAGTACACAAAGAAGTTAGTGGGGTAATAGATATATCTGGATTAGAATTAATTGTTACTGTTGTTTCAGCAGAATCTATACACCCTGTAGATACAGAAGTTACAATAACCTTGTGTGGCCCAGCTGTTGTTACACCCTCTATTTGTTCAGTTCCTCCAAGAACTCCTCCCGTTGACCATTGAAAACTAGATCCTAAATTCCCTGCATCAAGTAATAAAGTTTGACCAGCACATATAACTCCTGGCTCAAGACCTATTGATGGTAATTCATTTACAGTTATATTTCTTTCAGCAGAATCGGCACAAGTTGCAAATGGTGCATTATCCAATGTAAATCTTATTCTATAAACTCCAGCATCTGCTCCAGAAGCATCAAAAACTGAGCCTCCAGTTATCGCTGCTGGACTTGAGCCTCCAGGAGTTGAAACTATGGACCAACTTCCTTCGTCAGAAGTAACTTCCAAAAGTGTTAAATCTGAAGTTTGATCTATACAAACAGACTCAATAATATTACTTAATGTAGTATCCTCACATGGATTATCAGTACACGTTACAGTAATTTCTAACGAATCAATTTGGGAGCAAGTTAATCCTCTTTGATAATACACTTTATGCTCTCCAGCTCCAGCCACTGAAGGATCGAAAACACCTCTAGCAGCATCAACAATACATCCTCCACAATCAGAAGACCATCCATTTACGGTAGTATCCTCAGCACTTCCTCCTCTACATACCCATTCTACACCTAAATTAACTGGAGGATCAGTACAATCCATAGTTCCTGGGTTTCCGTTTAATTCGGTAAAATCTATTGGAGGAATGAATGTATTAGAAAGCCCATAAGAAACAGGAGCTCCTGTGGCAATACTTGAAGCACTCATTCCAACTCCTGCATTCAAATTAGCTTCTGAAGCAAAAGCATATCTATTTAACGTACTTCCTGAACCTGGTGCATATAATTGTCCGTCGCCTCCTAATTTTATGTCACTAAATTGAGAATGAGCATTATATATTAGTTTTCCAGAAGAATTAATGGCAGTAGAAGAGCCTGCTGATGCATCAAACCATTGTAAATCACCTCCTCCATTAATTGAAGAAACATATAATCCCTCACTATTGGGAGCCCATTCTATATCATAAGCTGCACCCCAATTTGTGAATGCATTGTCCCATCCCCAAACTCCTGCTACTTTTGCAAACGGAATACAATTTGAAAGCAATCCTGTTTCATTATCGAAATCAAATACCATTAAAGCTTCATCAGAATCAGATCCTCCAGCGATGTGATTCCCGGTTGCTGCTTTTGTACCGTCCCAAGATATTTTCAAGGCTCCTCTACCTTGGTCATTAACCCATATTCCACCTGCAACGGTACCACCTGAAAATGTATGACCTAGTTCGGGGACAACATTTTCAGACTTAATAGGTACAGAGTTTAATCCATTACATGTTATTAAATAAGAATAAAAACTTCTAAAATTATTATAAGTCCCTCTACCAGATTGACGAATAACAACCCAAATATCATTTCCGTTAGCGTGAAATGTTGCATCAATTTGCTCCGTTCCTCTGTAATTACTACCAACATCAGTTTTAAGTCTCACTGGCGCAGTAGATGTATGAGTATTTATATCATAAACAGTATAATGTGGTCCCACATCTGGTGAAAGAACATCATCGGATGTAAAAATGAATATTTTCTCAGGAATATTTGGATGACGTACAGCTACAATTCCTTGAACTGCGGAACTTCTTTCACCAACACTTCCACCTTCATTTCCAGCTACTAAATCATCAGCTACAAGAATTCCATTCGCTCCATCTTCCCTCCATAATTTTCTACCATTACTCCATCCTATTAAATCTCCGTTATTATCACTAAATGCAGCTGTTCCTTCATAAGCGTGATTGGTATTGTCCCCTAAATCAACAGCTTTTGTTGAAACCACCGGTGCCCCAGTTCCTCCAGGAAAATTAATAAACACACCATTCCCCGTAAACCAAGTTGCATGAGAGCCCCATTTCCATGGATTATCATAATTAGATGCACAAACTTGAGCATCCACTTTTTGAAATAGAATAAAAGTTAATAAGAAAAGTACACTAAATATAATTCTATTTTGGCTCATAATAATGGGGTATTCATTATTTATAATGCGCAAATATAGTAAAAGATACATGTCAAATTATTTTTAATAATACGGCTGGTTCCCAATTCCTAAATATAATTGGGAATTAAAGAAGAGTTTACTCACTTTTAATTTAAAACAAAGAAGCCAATCCTAATTGGATTGG
>JAQXEE010000161.1 GCA_029251005.1 Flavobacteriales bacterium
TAATTAAAAAAAAATATGTTTTTTTTTATTATTGATATACCACCTATCTTTACATCTATAAGATGGAGAACTTGAAATCAATCATACCCAATTCGCTTACATCCCTAAATTTAGCTTGCGGATGTATTGCTACATTATCAATGCTTAACCACCACTACCTATTAGGTATTGTTTTAATTCTTGTTGCAACAATTGCCGACTTTCTTGATGGCTTTGTAGCTCGTTTACTAAAAGTCCAATCTGATTTAGGAAAAGAATTAGATTCTTTAGCCGATATGGTTTCTTTTGGAGTTGTACCTGGAACAATTTTATATGTTGCTCTTTCAAAAGCACTAGGAATCGAATCATTTGATGAAATTCTTAAAACTCAAAATTATCTTCCATTTTTAGGATATATTGTTACTGTTTTTTCAGCCTTACGTCTTGCTAAATTTAATATTGACACAAGACAATCAAATTCCTTCATCGGTTTACCTACGCCAGCAAACACACTTTTTTTCATTACGATTCCCTTAATTTGGATTTTTGGTAAAGACAATGAGACTGCAAATGTGTTAATCAGCAGCTTGCCTCTTCTCCTTGGATTTACAATAGTATTTTCTTATTTATTAGTTGCTGAAATCCCCTTAATTGCATTAAAATTTAAAAGCTGGGTATTTAAAGAAAACATTGAGAAATATTTACTTATTCTGGGTGGAATAATATCGATTAGCATTCTGGGTTATCTCGCTATACCAGTAATTTTAATACTTTATATTTTAGTGTCAATAATTGAAAATATTAAGAAAGTCTAACCTTTTCTTAATTTAAAGTTTTGGCCAAGATAAACTCTTCTCACTTGCTCATCTGCAGCTAACTCTTCAGCAGTACCTGTTTTTAAAATACTCCCCTCAAATAGTAAATTTGCTCTATCCACAATATGCAATGTTTCTTGAACATTGTGATCGGTAATTAAAATTCCGATATTTTTCTCTTTTAACTTTGAAACGATATTTTGAATATCTTCTACAGCAATTGGATCTACTCCCGCAAATGGTTCATCTAGCAAGATGAATTTAGGGTTCATAGTTAGGCATCTCGCTATTTCAATTCTTCTTTTCTCTCCACCTGATAAAACCTCACCTAAATTTTTTCGAACGTGCTGTAACCCAAATTCATCCAAAAGACTTTCAAGCTTCGCTTTTTGTTCTGATTTTGATAAACCAGACATTTCTAAAATCGCTTTTAAATTGTCTTCAACCGTTAATTTTCTAAAAACACTTACTTCTTGGGGTAAGTATCCAATTCCTAATTGAGCTCTTTTATACATTGGGATATTCGTGATATCCATATCATCCAAATAAACTGATCCTTCATCGGGTTGAATAAATCCAACAATTTGATAGAAGGAAGTTGTTTTTCCGGCCCCGTTAGGACCCAATAAACCAACAATTTCTCCTTGATTAACTTCAATTGAGACACCGTTTACAACACGCCGTCCTTTATAAGTCTTAACTAAATTTTCGGTGTAGAGCTTCATCGAATTGACTTCTTATTTACGGATTTAGATATGAAAATAGAAATTTCATAAAGTATTACTATTGGAATAGAAACTAAAACTTGACTAAAAACATCAGGTGGTGTTATAATAGCTGATATTAATAAAGTCCCAACAAAAGAATGTTTCCGATACTTTCGCATTCCCTCAGGGGTTACAATTCCCGCCTTTGATAAAAAATAAATTAAGACTGGTAATTCAAACATTAATCCAGTTGCCAAAGTTGTTGAAGCAACAATTCCCATAAAACTATTTAAGGGATATAGCTCCTCTATATTATTGATCCCAAAATCAAAATTAATTAAGAAATGAACACTTAGTGGATTGATTACAAAATAACCAAATAGAATTCCGCATAGAAATAAGACTGAAGAAAAAAACACAATCCCTCTGGCACTTTTTTGTTCTTTAGGATACAACGCTGGCTTTAAAAATCTCCAAAGTTCCCAAATAATAAAAGGGAAGGCAACAATAGCTCCTCCAATAACAGAAACTAACATAGCTGTCATAAATTTACCGGTCATTTTACCAGGAAGAAATTTAGCTTGAATTGGTTCGAAGCACATCGAATCTGAATCTACTAAATCAGGCAATAAACTATTTAAAAATGTAGAAAAATCACAAAATTTAGCATAAGTAATGAAATCCATTTTTTGCGATGCGAAAATTATATTTTGGAAAACATATTCTCTATAAATAAAAACCACTGTTGCAAAGCAAATAAGAACTAGCACAATCCTCATTAAAATCCACCTTAAAACCTCTAAATGATCTAAGAAAGACATTTGATTATGTTTATGCTGTGTATTAGGACCTGTTGTATTATCCATCTTATTCTTCGCTAATCCCTTCGTTAATTAAATCATGCAAATGAATAATACCAACATATTTATTTTGCTCATCAACAATAACTAAATGCATAATGTTTTTTTCTTTCACAATTCTCATTGCTTCCGAAGCTAATGCTCCAAGTGGCAAAGATAATGGATTATTTCCCATTATATCTTGTGCTTTTACATTCGTTAAATCTTTCGTTTTTTCAATCATCCTTCTGATATCACCATCAGTGATAATGCCAATAACTTTATCTTCTTTTACTACGGCTGTCGCACCTAACCTCTTTGAAGACATTTCGTAAATAACTTCATTGATAGTAGACGACAATTTTACTTGCGGGCGTTCGTTTTTAGCTACAATCTCATCAATTTTCAGGTAAAACTTTTTACCTAAAGCACCTCCTGGATGAGATTTAGCAAAATCTACACTTGTAAAACCTCTCATATTAATTAAAGCTACCGCTAAAGCATCACCTAATGCCATCTGAGCAGTAGTACTACTTGTTGGTGCTAAATTATTTGAACAGGCTTCTTTTTTCACAGACGAATTAAAAACCCAATCCGATTTTTGGCCTAAATCACTTTTTAGATTGCCCACTACAGCAATAACTTTGTTTCCTCTTGATTTTATGAAAGGTAAAAGAGCCTTTATTTCCGGACTGTTTCCACTGTTACTCAAAATCATAACGATGTCATCTTTAAGCACAATTCCCAAATCACCGTGAATGGCATCAGCTGCATGCATAAAGACGGCAGGAGTTCCTGTGCTGTTTAAGGTAGCTACAATTTTATGCGCAACGTTGGCACTTTTCCCAATTCCACTAACAATTAAACGCCCTTTACATTCAAATACAGCTTTAGTTGCATTTGCAAAGTCTGAATTTAATAAAGGAATTAAATCCTTTAAACTTTCAGCTTCAATTTTAAGCGTTTGTTGTGCTGATTCTAATATTTCGTTATCTGTAAGCAATTGTTAAAAAGTATTTTAGTCGTTAATCGCTTTCCGGTTTTACATATATTATCTTAAATATGGTTCGAAAAAGCTTTGCACAAAATTATTGAAAATTAACGACTAAAAGTACATAATGGAAATTATTGAAAAATCAGCGATATCAGCATTGAAACAACACTTTGGTTTTGACCAATTTAGAGGTCGGCAGGAAGAGGTGATTAAGTCATTAATTAGTGGTGAAGACACCTTTGTTATTATGCCAACTGGTGCTGGAAAATCATTGTGTTATCAATTACCTGCATTAATGGCTTCAGGGGTAGCTTTAGTCGTTTCCCCCTTAATTGCACTTATGAAAAACCAAGTTGACGCTATTAGAGGGCACTGCTCCGATGATTCGATTGCGCATTATTTAAATTCATCATTAACAAAAGCTGAATCCAATAAAGTGAAGGAAGATGTTTTAAATGGAAAAACAAAATTACTTTACGTAGCTCCGGAATCTTTAACACGAGTTCATAATATTGACTTTTTGAAACAAATAAATATTTCTTTTGTTGCAGTAGATGAAGCACATTGTATATCTGAATGGGGACATGATTTCCGTCCAGAATACAGAAAACTCAGAAACATTATCGAAAACATTAATTCTGTCCCAATAATAGCTTTAACAGCTACAGCAACTCCAAAAGTCCAATTAGATATTCAAAAGAATTTAGGTATGGAAAATGCTTCCGTTTTTAAAGATTCTTTTAACAGAGACAACTTGTTTTATGAAGTTCGACCAAAATTCAATATTGAAAAAGATATTATTCAATTTGTTAAACAGCGACCAGGAAAATCTGGAATTGTTTACTGTTTAAGTAGAAAAAAAGTTGAAGAAATTGCTGAATTCCTGCAAATAAATGGAATAAACGCACTTCCTTACCACGCTGGCTTAGACCCACAAACAAGAGCTAAAAATCAAGACATGTTCTTAATGGAAGATACAGATGTTATCGTTGCTACTATTGCTTTTGGGATGGGAATTGACAAGCCAGATGTTAGATATGTTATTCATAACGATATTCCTAAAAGCATTGAAGGATATTATCAAGAAACTGGTAGAGCTGGAAGAGATGGTGGTGAAGGACATTGCTTAGCCTTTTACGCTTATAAAGACATTGAAAAATTAGAAAAATTTTTAGTTGGAAAACCGATTGCTGAACAAGAGGTTGGAAAGCAACTTCTACATGAAATGGTTTCCTACTCGGAATCAGCTGTTTGTAGAAGAAAGATGCTTTTAGATTACTTTGGTGAGTATTATGACGAAGCTCATTGCAACAATGAATGTGATAACTGTACTAACCCTAAAGATAAATTTGAAGGACAAGAATACATCAGTCATATTCTTACAATAATTCAAAGTTTTAAAGATAAGTTTAAAGCAAAACATCTCACTAATTTCCTTACAGGTATTAAAGGTGTTAATATTCTGCAATATAACCATCACGAACATGAGCTTTTTGGAAGGAATAAAGAGAAGGATGAGAAATTTTGGAATGCAGTAATTAGACAAGCTATTGTTCATGGATTTCTAGAGAAAGAGATTGAAACTTACGGAACTTTAAAATTAACTGCTACAGGTATTGAATTTATAAAATCCCCCAAGTCTTTCATGCTTACTCAAAACCATGATTATGATAAATTACCTGATCTTTCAAAAATCGCCAAGAAAAAGAAAATAGGTGGAGACGAAGTATTAAGGTCGATTTTAATAGACTTAAGAAAAAATGTTGCAAAACTAAAAAATGTACCTCCATATGTAGTCTTTCAAGATTCCTCTATTAATGAAATGGTAATTAACTACCCTTGCTCTGGTGAAGAGTTAAAAAGCATAGTTGGTGTTGGACATGGGAAAGCATTAAAATATGGTAGAGTATTTATTGAGACGATCCAAAAATATGTTAAGGAAAATAATATTGAACGCCCGATTGATTTTGTTGTTAAATCCGCAGTTAAAAAATCAGGGTTAAAGGTTCATATTATTCAAAGCATTGACCGTAAAATTCCTTTGGAAGATATTGCGGATACAAAGGCTAAATCATTTGATGAAATTCTGGATGAAATTGAGGCCATTGTTTTTAGTGGTACAAAAATAAATTTAAATTATGTAATCGACGAAATGCTCGATGATGAACAACAAGAAGAAGTTTTAGAATACTTTAAAGAATCTAATTCTGATTCAATAGCAGAAGCGTTAGACGATTTTGATGATGACTATACAAATGAGGAATTGAGGTTAATGAGGATTAAATTCTTAAGTGATTTCGCTAATTAATTCTAATTTATTCATTCAACATCAGCAATTCGTTAACTTCAAACTAAAACACGAAATATTGATAACGTTTTAAAACGTATTTGATTATTGTTCCTTTAATAATTCCAACTTTTTCATTTAGTTAGTCCCAATAATTAGAAGTTTATAGTATTTTCTCTCGAAAGTCTCAAGAGATTTCCAAAATAAGTCTCCTGGAATTCTTTATGGAAATTCACCTTTAACAGTTAATAGATTTGAATACACAACCATTGCTTATAAATTTTAAGAAATTAGTGATTTGTAAATACAAATTCTACACTTGATTGTATCTAAATTTCTCTTTCTATTGGGGTTTATCTATAATATATTACAAATTATAATCCACTTATAATGTAGCTATTGATCAAGTTTACTTTAAAAACTAGTATATTAAATATGACAATAAGGTTACTCAGATACCGTCTATAAAAGTTTGTTTGAATTAGGGAACAATCCTCAAATAAGAAATTAAAAATTCACAAAAACTTTAACACATTTATTTAGATTATTGAATCAACAGTAGAAAACTGCAAGAAATTATCAATAAATTATTATCCAAAGATGATGGTTTAACTTCCAATATAAAAATGTCCTTGAACGGCTTAATTTACGGTAACAAGCCATTCATTTATGAAAAGAGCCGTTAAATAGAGGAAATAGCTATCGTAAAACATTAGCTCTAAGTATGAAAATAAAAACACCTATTTGACATGCTTGTATTCTTTTAAGAAATTCATCTTTGAATAATATCTTCATTGGAAGACAAAAAAGTATAGACAAAAAAAAGCCTCTAAGTTAAAACTTAGAGGCTTGTAAAAGAGGCAACGACTTACTCTCCCGGAAGTACCAGTACCATCAGCGCAATAGGGCTTAACTTCTCTGTTCGAAATGGGAAGAGGTGGACCCCTATGCAATAGTCACCAAAAATCTTTAATTCGTTTGTGCGAATTATAAATGTTTTAAAAAAATAACATACCGAAAAAAGAAGGAGTGAGTAAAAATTTATGTCGACCGATAAAAAAGCCTTTCAGGTAATTAGTAATGCTCGACTTTGGTATTACTACCTGTACATCTGCATCCTATCAACGTTGTAGTCTACAACGACCTTCAAGGGAATTCTCATCTTGTGGTGAGTTTCGCGCTTAGATGCTTTCAGCGCTTATCTCGACCGCACGTAGCTACTCAGCAATGCACCTAGCGGCACAACTGATACACCAGAGGTACGTCCAACTCGGTCCTCTCGTACTAGAGTCAGGTCCACTCAAAATTCCAACGCCCACTACAGATAGAGACCGAACTGTCTCACGACGTTCTGAACCCAGCTCGCGTGCCACTTTAATGGGCGAACAGCCCAACCCTTGGGACCTTCTCCAGCCCCAGGATGTGACGA
>JAQXEE010000067.1 GCA_029251005.1 Flavobacteriales bacterium
ACTAAACTCTTCTTCTTTTTGGAGGTCTACATCCATTATGAGGTAGAGGTGTAACATCGATAATTTCCATTACCTCAATTCCTGAATTATGAATTGCTCTAATAGCTGATTCCCTTCCTCCTCCTGGGCCCTTAACATAAACCTTAACTTTTCTAAGTCCTCTCTCGTGAGCAACTTTAGAACAATCTTCGGATGCTAGTTGAGCAGCGTAAGGAGTGTTTTTCTTTGAACCTCTAAAACCCATTTTTCCCGCTGATGACCATGAAATAACCTGACCAGAAGCGTTCGTTAAGGAGATAATGATGTTGTTAAAAGACGCTTGAATGTGAGCTTCCCCAACTGGGTCTACTTTCACCTTATACGCCATCTTTTTTGTAGATTTTGCCATAATGCTTATTTATATGATCTAAAAACTAACTATTATTTAGTAGCTTTTTTCTTATTTGCAACAGTTTTTCTCTTACCTTTTCTAGTTCTAGAGTTATTCTTGGTTCTTTGGCCTCTTAATGGAAGACCTGTTCTATGACGAACACCTCTATAACATCCAATATCCATCAAACGTTTTATGTTCAATTGAACTTCAGATCTTAATTCACCTTCAACAGTAACGTTTTCAGTAATTAATTCTCGAACTTTTTTGGTGTCATCATCAGACCAATCCTGAACTTTTGTGTTTCGATCGATTCCGACTTGATCCAAAATATCTTGAGCTGACGATTTCCCTATTCCGAAAATGTAAGTCAATGAAATTTCTCCTCTTTTATTATCCGGTATATCTACACCTGCAATCCTTGCCATACTATGTATAATTAATAGTTTTAAATTCTTTAAGACTACCCTTGTCTTTGTTTAAACTTTGGGTTCTTCTTATTGATTACGTAAACTTTTCCGTTTCTCTTCACGACTTTACAATCGCTACTTCTTTTTTTAACAGATGCTCTAACTTTCATTTTGATAAGTTTTCTTATTTGTATCTAAAAGTGATTCTCCCTTTTGTCAAATCGTAAGGTGACATTTCCACCTTAACACGATCTCCAGGTAAAATCTTAATATAATGCATTCTCATTTTTCCGGATATATGAGCAGTAATAATATGCCCATTTTCCAATTCAACCCTAAACATTGCGTTAGACAATGCTTCGATAATTGTTCCGTCTTGTTCTATGCTAGGTTGTTTAGCCATGCTTTACAAAATCTCTAAATTGTTCTTTTTTAGTTCCTCCTCAATAAAGGCGAACGAAGATAATACTTCTGGACCACTTTTCATAATCGCAATTGTATGTTCGAAGTGTGCGCTCGGTTTATTGTCCTGTGTAACAACACTCCAGCCATCATTTAAAAAACGAACTTTTTGTGTTCCCATATTGATCATCGGTTCAATTGCCAATACTAAACCTTCATTTAATTTTATACCACGACCTCTTGAACCATAATTAGGTACTTGAGGTTCTTCATGCAATTCTCTTCCAACACCATGCCCAACTAATTCACGAACGACTCCATAATCAAACTCATGAGCTTTTTGTTGGACAGCTGCACTGATATCTCCAAGACGATTACCGATTACAGCTTGTTCAATACCCTTATACAAGCTTTCTTTCGTAACTTTTAATAATTGTTTAGTTTCTTCAGTAACGTCACCAACACAATAGGTGTAGGCTGAATCACCAAAGAATTCATTTTTAAGAACGCCACAGTCAACAGATATAATATCCCCGTCTTCTAAAGGTTTGTCGTTAGGTATACCGTGAACCACCTCTTCATTAGGAGACATACATAGGGTATTAGGAAAACCACCATAGCCTTTAAAAGCTGGAATAGCATTGTTATCTCTAATAAACTCTTCAGCTAACCTATCCAACTCTATAGTGGTAATGCCAGGCTTAATCAAACCAGCTATTATACCATGAGTTTTAGCAACAAGCAAAGAACTAATTCTAATTAACTCAATTTCCTCATGAGTTTTGTAAATTTCTCTTCCCATTAATATAAATTAAACCATACCAATAGAAGACGACTCACTCAACGATGAGTCACCTCTCACCTTTCCGGTTTTCATTAACCCATCGTAATGACTCATTAAGAGATAACCGTCAACTTGCTGGAGTGTATCCAAAACAACACTAACCATAATTAAAAGTGATGTACCTCCAAAGAAATATGAGAATTGATCCTTAACATCAACCATCCTTGCAAACATGGGTAAAATCGCAATCATTGCAAGAAATAAGGAACCTGGAAAAATAATTTTTGACATTACACTATCAATGTAGTCCGCCGTGTCATTACCAGGTTTAACACCAGGAATAAATGCACCTTGTTTTTTGAAGTCTTCAGCCATTTGTCTAGGGTTAACAACCATTGCAGTATAAAAATAAGTCATTACAATAATTAAAATTGCAGTGGTGATATTATACCAAATAGAATTTGGATTAGCAATTTGTTGCATGATTCCCTTAGCACCTTCACCCAAAAAATCAGCCTGAGCTAAACCATTGGGAAGAAACATTATAGCTTGTGCGAATATGATTGGCATAACACCGGCCATTGCTATTTTTAAAGGAAGATACCTTCTACCTCCACCTTGAACCTTGTTAATTGCACCACCTGCAACCATTTGCTTTGGGTATTCAAGTGGAATTCGTCGGACACCTTTTACAATTAAAATTGTAAACAAGACAACAAAAAACCATCCTATAAATTCAACAACTAAAAAAATTAAACGTCCACCTGAGGCAGCTTTAAATAATCTTTCATCAATTTCACCAGCTATAGCATCAGGAAGTTTAGTAAGTATCCCAATAGTTATTAAAATGGAAACACCATTCCCAATTCCCTTTTCGGTGATTTTCTCACCCAACCACATTAAAAATAATGTAGCAGAAACCATAATACTCACTGATGTAATTGTAAAAAGAAAACTATTATCAACAATAGCTCCAGGAGCACGGCCAACATATAATGCAATATAGGAAGGTGCTTGAACTGAAGTGACCGCAATTGTTAAAAATTTAGTGTAAGTCTGTAACTTTTTTCTTCCACTCTCTCCTTCCTTTTGAAGTTTTTGAAATTGAGGAACTGCCATACCTAATAATTGTATCACAATAGATGCAGTAATATATGGCATTATACCCAAAGCAAAGATGGAAGCTTTAGAGAAAGCACCACCTGAGAATTGGTCAATTAAACCTGTTAATCCTCCACCACCCGCATTTTCATAGAAATCGGATAAAGCATCACTATCAATACCAGGTAATAAAACTTGTGTACCAGCTACATAAACTAGTAGGAATATAACAGTATTGAGGATTCGCGTTCGCAAATCCTCAATAGCCCAAATATTCTTCAATTTCTGAATAATATTATTCATAATAATTATGCAATAGTTGCAGTACCACCTTTAGCTTCTATAGCCTCTTTAGCAGAGGTAGAAAAAGAATGTGCGGTTACATTGATCTTATCATTTAACTCACCAGTTCCAAGAACTTTAATTTTTTCTCCTTTAGTTGCTAATCCATTTGCAACAATCACATCAGGTGTGAAATCAGATATTCCTTTTGTTGAGAATAAATTTTGTAATAAACATATGTTTACTGGTTTACTCTCAATTCTATTTGGACTATTGAAACCAAATTTTGGTAACCTTCTCTGGATAGGCTGTTGCCCACCCTCGAAACCAACTTTTCTTGAGTACCCAGAACGTGATTTGGCACCATTATGACCTTTTGTAGAAGTTCCCCCTCTACCCGATCCTTGACCTCTACCAATTCTTTTTTGAGACTTAGTTGATCCTGTTGCTGGTTTTAATTTATTAAGTTGCATTCTAATTTTCTTTATTATTTTTCAACCTTTATTAAATGATCTACGGCTCTAACCATACCTAAAATTTGAGGAGTACCCTCTTTTTCAAGAGTTTGATTAAGTTTCGAAAATCCTAACGCTTTTAAAGTATCCTTTTGCTTCTTCGGGTAGTTAATAGCACTTCTAACTTGAGTAATTTTAATCTTAGCCATCTTCGTATTTTTTTAACCGTTAAATACTCTATCTAATTTGATTCCTCTTGATTGAGCAATTGTAATTGGATCTCTTAGTTCAGTTAAAGCTAGAATTGTAGCCTTAACAACATTGTGAGGATTAGAAGAACCTTTTGACTTAGCGAGTACGTTTTTGACACCTACAGATTCAAGAACAGCTCTCATCGCTCCACCAGCAATAACTCCTGTACCAGAAGATGCAGGTTTAATGAAAACTTGTGCACCACCGTATTTAACTTCTTGTTCGTGAGGAATAGTTCCATTTAGTAAAGGAATCTTTACTAAATTTTTCTTTCCTTCATCTATAGCTTTAACAATAGCTTCAGGAACTTCATTCGCTTTTCCTAAACCATGTCCAACTAATCCGTCTTCATTTCCAACAACAACAATTGCTGCAAAAGAAAAGTGACGTCCACCTTTTGTTACTTTAGTTACACGATTGATAGCTACTAAACGATCTTTAATCTCGTCTTCGCTAGATCTAACTTTATTTGGGTTATTATTTGCCATCTTTATTTTAGAATTTTAATCCACCTTCTCGAGCACCTTCAGCTAGAGCTTTAACTCTCCCGTGGTATAAGTATCCATTTCTATCGAAAATAACTTGCGATATACCTGCTGCTTTTGCCTTTTCTGCCGCGTTCTTTCCAACAACTGTTGCTAATTCAATTTTTGATCCTTTAGTCTCAAAATCTTTATCTTTTGATGAAGTAGAGGAAATCGTCTTTCCAGAAACATCATCAATAAATTGAACATAAATCTCTTTGTTACTTCTGAATACAGACATTCTTGGTCTGTCAGCTGTTCCTTCGATTTTTTTTCTTATACTCGCCTTTAAACGAGTTCTTCTTGCTTGTTTAGTAGCTGCCATAACTAACTGTATTAACCAGCTGATTTACCAGCCTTTCTTCTAATTTCTTCACCAACAAATTTAATACCTTTTCCTTTATAGGGTTCAGGTTTTCTTAAAGATCTCAGTTTCGCGGCCACTTGACCTATTAATTGCTTGTCCATTGAAACAAAAGTAACAATTGGAGGTTGACCTTTCGATTGCTCAGCAGTAACTGATACTTCTTTCGGTAAGGAAAAAACTACATTATGAGAGAACCCTAGATTCATTTCCAAAACTTGACCTGTAGCCTTTGCTCTAAAACCTACACCAATCAACTCCTGTTTTGTAGTGTAACCCTCGCTTACACCTTGAACCATATTACTAATTAAAGATCTGTATAATCCGTGTTTAGCTTTTAGGTCTTTTGATTCACCTGTTCTTTTTAAAACAACATTGTTTTCGACGACATCAACAGTGATACCTTCTAGGATATCTTGCTTTAACTCGCCTAACTTACCTTTCACTGTTACCACGCTGTTGTTGAAAGTAACATCAACTCCATGCGGTAAAGCAACTAGTGCATTTCCTATTCTAGACATTTTCTAATTCTTTAATATACGTGACACAAAACTTCTCCACCAACATTATCTTGGCGAGCTTCTTTATCAGTGATAACACCTTTGGAAGTTGAAAGAATTGCAATACCTAAACCATTTAAAACTCTTGGAAGATCTTTTGCTCCTGTGTAGGCTCTTGACCCTGGAGTAGAAATTCTGTTTAAAGCTTTTATAGCTGATACCTTTGTTTTTAAATCGTATTTAAGCGCAATTTTAATGTTTCCTTGAGGACCATTTTCGTCTTCAAATTTATAATTTAAAATATACCCTTTTGTAAACAAGATTTTAGTTATTTCCTTCTTCAAATTTGAAGCAGGAACATCAACTACTCTATGTTTAGCAGATATAGCGTTTCTTAATCTTGTTAAATAATCTGCAACTGGATCCGTTACCATAACTTAAATTTTTCTAGTCTTAATAATTAAATTACCAACTTGCTTTCTTAACACCTGGGATAAGTCCATTGTTAGCCATTTCTCTAAACTGAATTCTTGATAAACCAAATTGACGCATGTAACCTTTTGGTCTACCTGTAATACTACATCTATTATGCATCCTAATAGGCATAGAATTACGTGGAAGTTTTTGTAATGCATCGTAATCACCAGCTTCTTTCAAAGCCTTTCTTTTATCTGCATATTTTGCAACCAGTTTAGCTCTTTTAACCTCTCTGGCTTTCATTGATTCTTTTGCCATGACTAATTAGTGTTTTTTGTTTTTAAATGGAAGACCAAACTCTGACAATAGAGCATAACCTTCTTCATCTGTATTAGCGCTTGTAACAAATGTAATATCCATTCCTAGTACATTATCAACATTATCGATATTGATTTCTGGGAAGATAATTTGCTCTTTAATTCCTAAAGTGTAATTACCTCTTGAATCAAATTTAAAGTTAATACCACGGAAATCTCTTACCCTCGGTAAAGCTACTGCAACGAGTCTCTCTAAAAACTCATACATACCTTCAGCCCTTAATGTAACTTTTGCCCCAATCGGCATGTTCTTCCTTAATTTAAAAGTAGAAACATCTTTCTTTGAGTAACAAGTAACAGCCTTTTGACCAGCAATAATAGATAGTTGTTTTACAGCATTTTCTACCATTCTTTTGTCAGCAACACCAGCACCGATACCTTGATTGATAACAATCTTTTCCAGTTTAGGAACTTGCATCAGATTACTGTAATTAAATTGTTCCTTTAAAGCAGCGACAATCTTATTGTCGTATTGCTTTCTATAATTTGGTACGAATTGTCCCATTAGTCTAAAATCTTATCAGTTTTCTTAGCGTATCTTTTAATCTTACCGTCAACAACTCTTCTTCCAACTCTCGAAGGTATTTCACCATCTAATAGTATGACGTTAGAAATCGAAATTGCCGCTTCAATTTCAATAATACCACCCTGTGGATTTTGAGCTGAAGGCTTAGTGTGTTTTTTAACTTTATTCACACCAGCTACAATGACTTTGGAAGAAGCAGGAATGACTTTTAAAATCTCTCCTGTTAAACCCTTACTATTACCAGTAATAACTTTAACTGTATCGCCTTTTTTTAATTTTAACTTCGCCATCTTATTTTCTTTATAATACTTCAGGAGCTAGTGAAACGATTTTCATGAAGTTTCTGTCGCGTAATTCTCTTGCAACAGGTCCAAAGATACGAGTACCTCTCATTTCACCAGTTGCAGTTAATAATACGATTGCGTTATCATCAAATCTTATATAAGATCCATCAGCTCTTCTTACTTCTTTTGCGGTTCTAACGACTACAGCTTTGACAACTGTACCTTTCTTCACGTTTCCTGCAGGCATTGCTTTCTTTATAGAAACAACGATTTTGTCGCCAATTGAAGCATATCTTTTTTTAGTACCACCTAAAACACGTATGCATAGTGCTTCTTTAGCACCACTGTTATCAGCAACTTTACACCTAGATTCTTGTTGTATCATGACTAAATATTAATCTTTCTTAACAATATTATTTCGCTTTCTCAATTACTTCAACTAAACGCCAATTCTTAGTCTTACTAAGAGGCCTAGTCTCCATAATCTTAACAGTATCACCAATATTACACTCACTTTTCTCGTCGTGAGCCACAAATTTGTTTGTTTGCTTTACAAACTTACCGTACTTTTCGTGCTTTTTTCTTGATTCAATTGCAACAACAATTGATTTCTCCATAGCATTACTTGTAACAATACCAACTCTTTCCTTTCTTAAATTTCTTGTAGACATAATTTACAGTTTTAATAAAGCTTAAGCTTGACTTTTTTCGTTAAGTACAGTTTTTAATCTAGCTACTAATCTACGAGTAATTTTTATAACTTGTGGATTTTCGATAGGAGAAACGGCATGGTTTAAGTTTAGTGTACTTAAAGTTTTTGTTTCTTCAGCTATTTTTAACTTTAAATCCTCTACGGATAGTTCTCTAATTTCTGCAGCTTTCATCTTTATTTTTTTAAGCTTCTAAATAATCTCTTCTTACTACAAACTTAGTCTTAACTGGAAGCTTTTGCGCAGCGAGTCGAAGCGCTTCTTTTGCTATTTCTAAAGCAACGCCGTCAGCTTCAAACAAAACTCTACCAGGTTTAACAGGAGCTACCCAATATTCGGGAGAACCTTTACCCTTACCCATCCTTACTTCAGCAGGCTTTTTGGTAATTGGTTTGTCAGGGAATATCCTAATCCAAATTTGCCCTTCTCTTTTCATGTATCTTGTTACAGCAACACGAGCGGCTTCAATTTGTCTACTAGTTATCCACCCTTGATCTAAGGTTTTGATTCCAAAAGAACCAAAAGAAATTTGAGCACCTCTATGAGCTATACCCTTCTCATTTCCTTTTCCTTTTTGAACCTTTCTATATTTTACTCTTTTTGGAGATAACATCTCTTAAACTTTACAAGTGAATAATTAACGTCTTTTCTTACCTTTAAACTTACCACCACCTTTTGGTTTGTTTGGAGCATGATTTGGGGTTAAATCTACTTTACCGTAAATTTCACCTTTACAAATCCATACTTTAACACCTAATCTTCCATAGGTAGTATGAGCCTCAGACCAACAGTAATCAACATCAGCACGAAAGGTATGTAACGGAATCCTTCCATCTTTTTTTGATTCTGTCCGAGCCATTTCAGCCCCATTTAAACGACCAGCAACTTGGATCTTAATTCCTTCAGCACCCATTCTCATGGTAGAAGCAACTGCCATTTTCATAGCTCTTCGAAAAGATATTCTTCCTTCAATTTGACGACAAATACTATCGGCAACTAATTTTGCGTCCAATTCAGGTCTTTTAATCTCAAAGATATTAATTTGAACTTCCTTTCCAGTAAGTTTTTTAATTTCTTCTTTCAGCTTATCAACTTCTTGACCACCTTTACCAATGATAATTCCTGGTCTTGCAGTATGAATAGTAATCGAAATTAATTTTAACGTTCTTTCTATAACAATCTTAGATACTGATGCTTTCGCTAATCTAGCTCTAATATAGCTTCTGATTTGAAAATCTTCATGGATTTTATCAGCGTATTTGTTTCCACCATACCAGTTAGAATCCCATCCACGAATAATACCTAATCTATTTCCAATCGGGTTCGTTTTTTGTCCCATTTTGCTAAATCTTTACTTACTAATTAATTTTATTTACGAATAAAGTCACATGATTCGAACGTTTCCGAACTCTATGGGCCCTACCTTGTGGTGCCGGTTGAATTCTTTTTAACATTCTTGCCGAATCAACAGCTATATTGCTTATGCACAACTCACCAGCTTCTGGAGCATTTCCAGTTTTAGCTTCAAAATTATGAATTGCGGACTTTAAAAGTGTCTCTATTTTACCTGCAGCTTCTTTATCAGAGTATTGTAAGACTCCAAGAGCTTTATAAACTTCCATGCCTCTAACTAAATCAGCTACAAGCCTCATTTTCCGAGGTGAAGTAGGACAGTTATTTAATTTCGCAAAGTACTGAGCTTTTCTTGCTTCTTTAGCGGCCTCAGCAGTATTTCTTTTTCTAGCACCCATGTGTTAAAAATGTTATTTCTTCTTCTTATCTGCTCCATGTCCTCTATAAGTTCTAGTGGGAGCAAACTCACCTAACTTATGTCCTACCATGTTTTCAGTAATGAAAACTGGTATAAACTTATTCCCATTGTGAACACCAATAGTAAGTCCTAGGAAGTCCGGAGTAATCATAGATGCTCTAGACCATGTCTTAATAACATTTTTCTTTCCAGACTCTTGAGCTTCTTCAGCACGCTTTTGCAACTTGTAGTGTACAAATGGTGGTTTTTTTAGTGATCTAGCCATATCTTCTAACTATTATTTTTTTCTTCTTTCAATGATAAACTTATCAGAATACTTCTTCTTAGCTCGAGTCTTGTATCCTTTAGCTGGTAAACCTTTCCTAGATCTAGGATGTCCACCTGATGAACGACCTTCACCTCCACCCATTGGGTGATCAACAGGATTCATAGCAACACCTCTAACTCTAGGTCTTCTACCTAACCATCTACTTCTTCCAGCTTTACCACTAACTACCAACTGGTGATCAGAATTTGAAACAGCACCAATTGTAGCAGAACAATTTACGTAAACCTGTCGAGTTTCACCTGATGGTAATTTCAAGGTCGCAAATTGACCTTCTTTTGCAGCTAACTGAACATAAGAACCGGCACTTCTTGCTAATTTCCCTCCTTGACCAGGCATGAATTCAACATTATGTACTACAGTTCCTAATGGAATTTCTGAAAGTGGTAAAGAATTTCCTACCTCAATAGGAGCCCCTTTTCCTGCCAGAATCTTAGCTCCAACCTCTAATCCGTTTGGAGCAATGATGTAAGCCTTTTCGCCGTCAACATAGTATAGCAATGCTATTCTAGCAGTTCTATTTGGATCGTATTCGATTCCTTTCACAATTGCTGGAACACCAACTTTAGTTCTTTTGAAATCGACCACTCGATATTTCTTCTTGTGACCTCCACCGATATTTCGAACAGTCATTTTTCCAGAGGCATTTCTACCACCTGAACTTTTCTTCTTTGCTAACAAACTCTTCTCAGGAGAACTTTTAGTAACATCATCAAATGTATCTGCTACTTTATGTCTTTGCCCTGGAGTATTTGGTTTTAATTTCTTTAAACCCATTCTTCTTAAATATTACCGTAAATATCTATTACTTCTCCTTCTTTCAGAGTAACTATGGCCTTTTTAAAAGAATTAGTTCTTCCGTCCATTTGCCAAGTTTTTCTGTTTCTTTTCGCTTTACCAGCGTAACGCATAGTATTAACTGATTCTACAGTTACTCCATAAGTAGCCTCTAAAGCTTTCTTAATTTGAACTTTGTTTGCAGAATCTTTAACGATGAAGCCATATCTTCCAAGTTTTTCCTCAAGGATAGACATTTTTTCACTTATGATTGGTTTAACAATAACACTCATCTCTACTAGCTTAAAATGTTTTCAATTTCTTTAACTGAGCTCTCTGATATAACTAACTTGCTACAGTTTATTAAGTCATAAGTGTTTACTTCAGATGTAGCAACAACTTTAACTTTTTGAATATTTCTCGACGAAAGTAAAATGTTCTTGTTATCATCAGAAGTAACCAATGTAACTCTTTTACCTTCTAACTCTAATCCTTTAAGAAGAGAGATGAAATCTTTTGTTTTTGGAGCATCGAACTTTAAGTCTTCCAGAACAATTACTTTATCTTCTTTAATAGAAGTAGAAAGAACTGATTTTTTAGCTACTGCTTTAACTTTTTTGTTCAATTTAAAACCATAATATCTTGGGCGAGGTCCAAAAATTCTTCCTCCTCCTCTAAATATTGGATTTTTTATATCACCGAATCTAGCTGCACCAGATCCTTTTTGCTTTTTCAATTTCTTAGTACTCCCAGCGATTTCATTTCTTTCTTTCGACTTATGAGTACCTTGTCTTTGGTTAGCAAGATATTGCTTCACATCTAAGTACACTGTGTGCTCACTTGGTTCGATACCAAATACAGCCTCATTAAGTGTAACTTTTCTTCCTGTGTCTTTTCCTGTTTTATCTAATACTGCTAATTCCATCCTATTTCTCAATTACAACGTAAGAACCTTTTGATCCAGCAATGTTTCCTGAAACAACGATTAAATTTCTATCAGCCAAAACTTTTAAAACTTTAAGGTTTTGAGTTTTAACAGTATCGCCTCCCATTCTTCCAGCCATTCTAATTCCTTTAAATACTTTTGAAGGAGTAGATGCACCACCAATAGAACCTGGAGCTCTTAATCTATTATGTTGACCGTGAGTTTGACCACCAACTCCACGGAAGTTGTGCCTTTTAACTACACCTTGGAAACCTTTTCCTTTTGAAGTTGCAGAAATGTCAACATATTCTCCCTCTGCAAATAATTCTACAGTAATGGAATCACCTAATGACTTTTCGTCTTCAAAACCTTTAAACTCTACAAGTTTTGCATGTGGATTAACACCTGCTTTCTTGAAATGTCCTTTTAAAGGAGCTCCAATGTTTTTTTCTGACTTTTCGTTATATGCAATTTGAACTGCATTATAACCGTCTGTTTTCTCAGTTTTCACTTGAGTAACGACACATGGCCCAGCTTGGATTACTGTACATGGAATGTTCTTTCCATTAGCATCAAACAAACTGGTCATACCTACTTTTTTTCCTATCAATCCTGACATCGAATAACAGTTTTTTTTTGGGGGGGGGTTATCTTATCAATTATAAACTATACTTTGATCTCCACCTCAACACCTGAAGGAAGTTCCAGTTTCATTAAAGCATCAACAGTCTTCGAAGAAGAACTGTAAATGTCCATTAATCTTTTATAAGAACTAACTTGAAACTGCTCTCTCGCTTTTTTATTAACGTGAGGTGATTTCAAGACAGTGAAAATTCTTTTGTTAGTTGGCAATGGAATTGGTCCACTTACAACAGCTCCTGTAGACTTTACAGTTTTAACAATCTTCTCAGCAGACTTATCAACTAAGTTGTGATCAAAAGACTTTAATTTAATTCTAATTTTCTGGCTCATATCAATGTTACCTTAAACTCGTACTTATTAAGCTTCTACTATTCCTTTTGCTTTTGCAATAACTTCTTTTGCTACCATTTGTGGAGCTTCAGCAAAATGACTGAATTCCATTGTGGATGTTGCTCTACCAGAGGTAATTGTTCTTAATGATGTTACATAACCGAACATTTCTGATAATGGTACTTTAGCTTTTACAACCTTAGCTCCATTTTTATCATCCATTCCTTCCATCAAACCTCTTCTCTTATTAAGATCGGCTACAACATCTCCCATATTAATCTCAGGAGTTATAACCTCAAGCTTCATCATCGGCTCTAAAAGAACTGGTTTAGCTTTTGGACAAGCATTTCTAAATGCCATTTTTGCAGCGATTTCAAAAGATAATGCATCTGAATCAACTGGATGGAAAGAACCATCTAACAAAGTAACCTTTAGTGAATCTACTGTAAATCCAGCTAATACACCATTACTCATTGCTTCTTTAAATCCTTTCTCTACAGATGGAATAAATTCTTTAGGAACACGACCACCTTTTACTGAATTAACAAATTCTAATCCTTCAGTACCATCTTCCCTTGGACCTACAGTGATTTGAATATCAGCAAATTTACCACGTCCACCAGATTGTTTCTTATAAACTTCTTTGTGGTCAACAGTACCAGTAATCGTTTCTTTATATGTCACTTGAGGAGCACCTTGGTTACAATCAACTTTAAACTCTCTCTTTAGTCTGTCAAGTATTATCTCTAAGTGCAACTCACCCATTCCTGAAATAATAGTTTGAGCAGTATCTTGATCTGTTTTAACTTGGAAAGTTGGATCTTCTTCAGCTAATTTACCTAAAGCCATACCCAATTTATCGATATCTGCTTGAGATTTAGGCTCAATAGCAACTCCAATAACTGGATCTGGGAAATCCATTGATTCTAGTATAATCGGTGCATCTTCTGCACATAATGTATCACCAGTTCTAATATCTTTAAATCCTACTAAAGCAGCAATATCTCCAGCCTGTAACTCAGGAATCTGATTTTGACTATTTGCATGCATTTGAAAGATTCGAGAAATCCTCTCTTTCTTCATTGTTCTCGTATTTAACACATAAGAACCTGAAGGTAACGTACCGGAATATGCTCTAGTAAAACATAATCTTCCTACGAAAGGATCAGTTGCAATTTTAAATGCTAATGCAGCAAAAGGCTCATCAGATGATGGCTTTCTACTAACTTCTTCATCCGTTTTAGGGTTAGTCCCAATAATTGCTTCTTGATCTAATGGTGATGGTAAAATCTCCATTACGATGTCAAGCATAGCTTGAACACCTTTATTTTTAAAAGCAGAACCACACATCATTGGTACGAATTTCGCATCCAAAGTAGCTCCTCTTAAAGCATCAAGTACTTCTCTTTCTGTAATTGAGTTTGGATCTTCAAAGAATTTTTCCATTAAAGACTCGTCATATTCAGCAATAGCTTCTAATAACTTCTCTCTGTATTCTTCAACCTCGTCAGCCATGTCAGCAGGAATTGGAACTTCTTTAAAAGTCATTCCTTGATCTGCTTCATTCCAAACGATAGCTCTGTTGTTAATTAAATCAACAACACCTTCGAATTCATCCTCAGCACCAATTGGTAATTGTAACGGAACTGCTTTAGATCCTAACATTTCTTCAACCTGCTTACACACGTTTAAGAAATCAGCTCCTTGACGATCCATTTTGTTTACAAAACCGATTCTTGATACAGAATAGTTATCAGCTAATCTCCAGTTAGTCTCTGACTGAGGTTCAACACCATCAACAGC
>JAQXEE010000082.1 GCA_029251005.1 Flavobacteriales bacterium
GATCTGATTTATCTCCAGCGACAAAAACTTGATGTGGCTTTATTTCTTCTAATAACTCTTTCGTTATTTGAATATCCTTCTTAGAAATCTGTAATTTCTCAGCTTTACCTGTTTTATAAAAAGGAAGATCTAGGAAATGTGCATTTTTATCTTCTACTCCACAATATCGGTAAGCAGATTGAGCTTCACGTTTTCTTATTAAAGATTTAATTTCAAGAATATCCTCTAGCTCTGAACTCGAAGCGTCTTTTGTTTGAAAAAATGCTTTTAGTTTTGATGAAAACGCATCAATATGTTCAGTTTCAAATTTAAATTTACGCATAAACTGACGCGTAAAACTCAATCTATTTAATACATCTTCATCTTGGACTGCCATACTACCATTCGTTTGATAAGCAACGTGAACATCATGACCTTGATCTATAAGTCTTATAAAAGTACCTCCCATTGAGATAACATCATCATCTGGGTGTGGACTTAAAACTAGAGATCTTTTAGGAAATGGATGTGCTCTTTCAGGACGCTTTTGCCCTGATGTGTCTGGCTTACCACCTGGCCACCCTGTAATCGTATCCCTTAAATGCCTAAACACCTCTAAATTTAATTCATAAGCAGATCCCTTTTGCGCAATAAGATCCCCCATTCCAAACTCATTATAATCTTCGTCTGTTAGTTTTAAAACTGCCTTATTTAATTTGTTACTTAACCAACAAACTGCCTTTAATGATAATTGTTCTCCCCATTCACAATCTCCAACTAACCAAGGTGTTTTAATTCTAACCAAATCTTGAGAAGCAGCCTTATCCATTATAACAATAGCCTCTGAATGATTCTGAAGAAAAGTGGCAGGAATCAATGGCGTTATGTTTGACTCTATAGCTTTTGCAAGTATTTCTGCTTTTTTCTCACCCCATGCCATTAAAAAAATTCGTTTTGCTTTAAATATCGTCCCTACTCCCATCGTAACTGCTTTTCGGGGTACGCTTGCAATAGTTTTAAAGTCTTTAGACGCATCTCTTCTTGTTTTTTTATCTAGCGTAACGAGTCTAGTAAAAGAACGAGATGTAGAGCCTGGTTCATTAAATCCAATATGTCCTGTTCTTCCAATTCCTAAAACCTGAATATCAATACCACCTAAATCATCTATTTTTTGCTCATATTCAAGACAAAAATTTGAAATATCTTTCATATCAATCATTCCTGAAGGAATATTTATGTTTTCAGGTTTTATATCAACCTTACTAAATAAATGTTCATTCATAAATCGATGATAAGATTGAATGGCATCCGGACTCATAGGAAAGTATTCATCCAAGTTGAAAGTAATTACATTAGAAAACGAAAGTTGCTCTTCTTCATGTAATCTAACCAACTCCTTATATAAGGCTATTGGCGATGCTCCGGTGGCCAATCCTAATACAGTAGGCATGTTCTTTTTCGCGTTTTCTAATATTAAGGATTTAATTTCTGAAGCAACAAATTTAGCGCCTTCATCAGCTGTTACAAATACTTTATTTTGAATTTTTTCCACGAGATAGATTTTCGATATACTTAAATGTATTTCAAATTCTTTAATTACCAAAAACAAAAAAGCCGTTCATTAAAATGAACGGCTTTAAAAAGGATCTTAAATTCTTATGCTGGTAATAAAGAGGCAGCAGCATTATCTAGCACAAAAACAGTATTATTATGCTTTTGTAGATATGTTGCGGGAACTTTATCCGTAATATCATTTGTTAACGTATCAGAAACAATTTGAGCCTTGTTTTCACCATAGGCCATCAAATAAATACATCTTGCTTTTAAAACAGACGATACACCCATCGTTATCGCTTTCGCTGGAACATTTTCAACACCTCCAAAACTTGGAGCAGCATCTTCAATTGTAATTTGAGCTAAAGTAACTTTTCTTGTAAGTGACTCTAATGCAGAACCTGGTTCATTAAATCCAATATGGCCAGTTCTTCCAATTCCTAAAATTTGAATATCTAAACCTCCATAAGAATCAATTTTAGATTCATAATCAGCACAATGCTGATCCACTAAATCTTCAGAAAGATCACCGTTAGGAATGTTAATGTTTTCAGGTTTTAAATCAATGTGATTAAACAAGTTCTCATGCATAAAGTACCAGTACGAGTGCTCTGAATTTGGCTTCATCGGTAAATATTCATCTAAATTAAAAGTTACAACATTCGCAAAGCTTAAACCTTCTTCTTTGTGTAATCTAATTAATTCTTTATACATCACAACAGGCGTTGAACCAGTTGCTAAACCAAGAACAGTCGCTTTTCCAGCCTCGTTGTTCTTTTTAATTAAGTTTTTAATCTCATTAGCGACAAATTTAGAACCGCTTAATGCATCATCAAAAACTTCCGTATTATTCTTACTCATCTTCTTAGTAATTAATTTTATTCCTCAAATAATGGTGCTCCTACAGTAACCAAAACAAAATCATATCTAACTTTTAAATCAGACGATTGTTCTGGTTGAGCTCCTAATTGTAATACAAATGATTCAATATTAGTACTTGGTAATGGTGCTCC
>JAQXEE010000088.1 GCA_029251005.1 Flavobacteriales bacterium
TCTGTTACTCTTGGAGGGAGCTCTCCCATACATTTTCGTATGGCATCCGGCCCACTTTTAGCACCAACTCTTCCGTTGTTCCGTCTCACGCCTTCATCACAGGCATATCCTATTATGACTACCTGTGAACTATCCATCTTGTTTCTCGCCATTGATGTAAACACTATCGATGTGATTCGTTCCGAAAGCATAAAAAAGGTATGGATACGAATTAATTTCTTTTGTTAAGATTAAATTGGCACGTTTCCCAACAGTAATACTGCCTACTTCTTTTTCCAATCCCATTGCATAAGCTCCATTGAGGGTGGCTGCGTTAATTACTTCCTTAGGTGTCATTTTCATTTTTACACATCCCAAAGCGGCTACTTGAGTCATATTTCCCGATGGGGCTGAGCCAGGATTATAATCGGATGCTAAAGCCAACGGTAATCCAGCATCGATAAGGGCTCTTGCAGGGGTGAAAGGAATGCCTAGGAAATGAGAACAATTGGGTAAAGCCACAGGTATGGTGGAGGTGTTTTTAAGTGCTTTTATATCTTCCAAACAAACCACTTCTAAATGGTCTACCGATAACGCATTGTACTCCACTCCTACTTGCACACCTCCTATAGCGTTAAATTGGTTAACGTGGATTTTTGGAATGAGTCCGTGTTTTTGTCCTGCCTTTAAAAGTAGCGCCGTATCTTTTGCAGTGAAAAAGCCTTTTTCACAAAACACATCGATATATTCTGCGAGTTGCTCCTTGGCAACAATGGGGAGTAATTCGTGGATAAGTAATTTTACATACCCTTTTTTGTTATTTTTAAAAGCAGTAGGTAGAGCGTGAGCGCCTAAAAAAGTAGCTTTTATAGGCAGATTATAGTTGTTTTTCAGTTGGCGAATTACCCGCAACATTTTTAATTCGGCTTCTACGGTTAATCCGTATCCTGATTTTATTTCTATGGCACCTGTTCCTTGCCGAATAACTTCCTCTAGACGGTTTTTACTTTCCTTGTAAAGCTGTTCTTCGGACACTTTTTCCAGTTGTTTGGCTGAATTTAAAATTCCTCCTCCGTTTTCGGCAATTTCCTGATAACTCATCCCGTTGATTCGGGATACAAATTCATTTTCTCGATTTCCTGTGTATACGATATGTGTATGCGAGTCGCACCAACTTGGAAGTATTATTTTTCCCTGCGCGTCCACCACCTCATGCCTCCAATCCCTCGGACAATCATCCATTGAACCGAAAGCTGCAATAAACCCATTTTGAACAATTAAATAGGCATTTTTAATCGTGGGAAGTACTTTCATATCAATTCCTGAAACAACCGAAACATCAGCTGCTCTGACTTGTAAGAGTTCTTTGATATTTTTAAAAAGCACATTCATTATTGGGAAAGTTTGGTTTTATCGTCCTCAAATAAATGCTCAATAATTGCATCGTCTACTAAGTTTGGAAGAGTTACTTTTAGTCCTTGGGTTCTTTCCATTTCTCGTTGAATGGAAAACATGGCCTCTTTGTTTCTTGCCCAGCTTCTTCTGGCAATTCCATTATTTACATCATAAAACAACATGCGCTTAATTTTAAGTTCTGTTTCGGGTTTTCCGTCCAACACCAACCCAAAACCACCATTAATAACTTCTCCCCATCCTACTCCACCACCATTGTGAATAGAAACCCAAGTGGCACCTCTAAAACTGTCGCCTATAACATTATGAATGGCCATATCTGCAGTATACTTACTTCCGTCATAAATGTTGGAGGTTTCTCTGTAGGGCGAATCGGTTCCACTTACATCGTGGTGATCTCTTCCTATAACAATAGGCGCTGAAATCTCTCCCTTTTGAATGGCTTGATTAAAGGCTTGTGCGATTTTCATACGCCCCTCTGAATCTGCGTATAAGATACGCGCCTGAGAACCAACTACCATTTTGTTCTTTTTG
The DNA here is from genome assembly GCA_029251005.1 of Flavobacteriales bacterium. Lineage (GTDB taxonomy): Bacteria > Bacteroidota > Bacteroidia > Flavobacteriales_C. Next base: position 1,927 of record JAQXEE010000088.1, read on the forward strand.
GCCTCCTTTACCCAGGTGATGTTATCGTGCAATTGCTGTTTTATTTCTTTTGGTGCTTTGTTTAAAATTGCTACTAATACTTTTGCAGCAATGGCATCGGTTTTATCTAAATCTTCAGCTTTTCCGGATGTACATACCCATCGAAAAGGACCAAAACCGTAATCGAAACACATGGGGCCTAAAATATCCTGTACATAGGAAGGATATTTAAAGTCGATACCATTTTCAGACAAAACTGCTCCTCCTGCTCTTGAGGCTTCTAATAAAAATGCGTTGCCGTAATCGAAAAAATAAGTTCCCTTTTGGGTGTGGCGATTAATGGCTTTTGCATGTCGCTTTAAACTTTCCTTTACTTTTTCTTTAAAGGTTTCTGGTTCTTCACGAATGATTCGGTTGGCTTCTTTAAAAGTTATGCCTACTGGGTAATATCCGCCCGACCACGGGTTGTGCAAAGAGGTTTGATCGGAACCTAGATGTATGTAAATACGCTCCAAGTCAAACGTTTCCCATACCTCTACAACATTACCAACATAGGCTATTGAAACGGCTTCTTGGTTTTGCTGTGCTTGTTTAACTCGAGCAACCAATTGGTGAATATCAGTTACCAATTCATCCACCCACCCTTGTACATGTCTTTTAAAAGCGGCTTCAGGATTTACCTCGGCACAAACGGTAATACAACCAACAATATTTCCTGCTTTGGGTTGAGCGCCACTCATTCCGCCCAGTCCTGAGGTTAAAAATATTTTTCCTTTTGGTGTTTCGTTTTTGTTTAATACTTTTCTAAACGCGTTCATTACGGTTATGGTGGTGCCATGGACAATTCCTTGCGGACCAATGTACATGTAGGACCCTGCAGTCATTTGTCCAAATTGCGTTACGCCCAAGGCATTGTATTTTTCCAAATCATCGGGTTTAGAGTAATTGGGAATCATCATACCGTTACTTACTACAACTCTCGGTGCATCAACGGAGGACGGAAAAAGTCCCATTGGATGACCGGAATAAATATGAAGGGTTTGTTCGTTGGTCATGGTTGCCAAATAGTGCATGGTTAACAGGTACTGTGCCCAATTTTGGAAAACAGCTCCATTTCCACCATAGGTAATTAATTCTTCGGGATGTTGTGCCACTGCGGGATCAAGGTTGTTTTGTACCATCACCATAATCGCAGCCGCTTGAACGGATTGTGCTGGATATTCTTGTATTGGGCGCGCATACATTTTATACTCGGGCATAAACCGATACATATATATTCTCCCATAGGTTTGTAACTCTTCTGCGAAATCAGCACTTAATTCCTTGTGCCAAGCTTTGGGGAAATAGCGCAAGGCATTTCGAAGTGCCAATTGTTTTTCCTGTGCGTTCAAAATATCTTTTCGCTTGGGTGCATGTGAAACTTTACCACGTTGTTTTTTTGCGGGTAGAGTATTGGGAATTCCTTGTAGTATTTGTGCTTTAAATGTTGTCATACATTTACCATTAATTCTTGATTAACTACGAGCTTAACCATTGCGTCAATGTCTGGTTTTAATAACCTGTCTTCTTCTAACTTACCTACTTTTTCGCGAATAATGCGGAGGTTTTCCTCCAAAATATTGGAAAAAGTATTGGGTCTTCTAAACTCCATTGCTTGTGCGGCATACATTAATTCAATGGCCAATATCTTTTCAAGATTTTTTAAAATTTGATTGAATTTCCTTCCAGATATACTGCCCATGGAAACATGATCTTCCTGTCCCATGGATGTTGGAATGCTATCGGCTGATGGAGGAAAACACAATGATTTATTTTCTGTTACTAAGGCTGCTGTAGTATATTGTGGAATCATCATTCCCGAATTGAGCCCTCCACTGGTGGTTAGCAAACGTGGTAAACCGTATTTTCCTTCCAATAATAAATAACATCTTCTATCGGAAATATTACCCAGCTCCGAAGCGGCGATTGAAGTATAATCTAATGCCATTGCTAAGGGTTGGCCATGAAAGTTACCTCCGGAAATAGCTTCGTCCTTGCTTATAATAATGGGGTTATCGGTAACGGAATTAAGTTCTATTTCGGTGAGTTCATTTAAGTGCTGGTATGCATTGCGAGATGCACCGTGAACTTGTGGTATGCAGCGTATTGAGTATGGATCTTGGACTCTACCGCAGCCTTGATGCGAAAGTACATTTTGAGAATTTTTTAAGAGTCCCCGCATACGATTAGCAACTTTTATAGTGCCTTTGAATGGCCGTATTGTATGCAGTGCTTTTTTATAAGGTGCTGTACTTCCCTGAAAACCTTCTACACTCATCGCTCCAGAAACATCGGATAAATCCAGGAGGTATTTCATTTTATTTAACCCAATTACGGTATGAGCCAAAATAAACTGGGTTCCGTTAATTAGTGCAAGTCCCTCCTTTGCTCTTAATTGAATGGGCAATAGATCGTGTTTTTTCAAAACTTTTTTGGCGGGTAAAATGTTTTTTTTAATCCTAAATTCTCCTTCGCCAATTAAAGGCAGAAAAAGATGCGATAAGGGTGCTAAATCTCCTGAAGCACCTACAGAACCTTGTTCGGGAACGATTGGAATAAGATGGTTTTCAATGAAGTAAATAATACGCTCAATTACTTTTAGTCTTATTCCAGAGTAGCCTTTACACAAGGAATGTACTTTACAAACCATCATGGCTTTGGCTATTTTATTTGCGATGGGCTCTCCTACTCCTACAGCGTGCGTGATGAGTAAATTAACTTGTAGCTGATTGGTTTCTTTGGGGGTTATTTGGGTATCGCACAATGGACCAAATCCTGTGTTAATTCCATAAATGGCTTTGTTGCCTTGGGCCATAACATCCACTTTTTTTCGGCATGCGATAATTCTTAAGCGTGCTTTTTTACTAATTGTTGTAGATAATGTTCCGTCCACAATTCCCATCACTTTTTGGACGGTAAGAGCATCTTCTCCGAATTTAAAAATAGATTGGCGTGCCATATACTTTAATTTCTAATAATTATCAATAACTAACAAGACTATTTTATCGTACTATTAATAACTATGAGTTATCAAATAGGATTGAGACATTACAAATATTTTTTGGCTGTTGCTGAAGAACTTCATTTTAAAAAGGCGGCAGACAAGCTGTTTATTTCTCAACCGGGTTTGAGCAAACAAATTAAGGAAATGGAGGAGGCTTTAGGATTTAAATTGTTTGAGCGAAACAATAGAAATGTAGTACTTACTGCTGCTGGAAAATATCTGAAGGAAGAAATCACTTTATTATTAAATGACAATGAACGTATTCTTCGGCATGCGCAGCACATCGCCACAGGAAATGAAGGCGAAATTCATTTAGGATATGTTGGATCTGCTATGCAAACGATTATTCCTAAGTTGTTGATTCGATTCCGAAAAAAATATCCAAGTATTCATTTTAGTTTACAGGAAATGGATAACAACAGACAAATAAATGATTTGTTGGGGAATAAAATCGATATTGGCTTTGTAAGATTAAACGAGGTTCCCAAAGCCCTCTCTTTACGGCCTGTTTTTGATGAAACATTTTCTTTGGTTCTACCTAAAAACCATGCGCTTAATTCCCGAAACTTCACATCGCTGAATCAATTAAAAGCGGAACAATTTATATTTTTCGAAAAGGCTTACAGCCCATCCTACCATGAAAAGGTAATAAGTATGTTTGAGGATTGTGGGTTTTCTCCTACGATATCCCATACTTCTGTTCATGCTACAACGATTTACCGTTTGGTGGAAAACAGTTTTGGTGTTGCCATTGTTCCTTCTTCACTGAAATTGGGATATAATATGAATATTAAATTCATTGAGCTTAAAAATGTGCCACAACGTGCTGTTTTATCATTGGCCTGGAATAAAGAAAACAGAAACCCAATGTTGCGACATTTTTTAGATGTTTGAAATTTTATAGACTAAATGAGCTTGAAAAGATCTTTTAAAATAAACTCACATATTTAAGGAATTAAATTTCAGTCACAACTTTTAATTTTTTTTTTAAAGAATTGCTAATAATAAGTTAATTGTAAAAGCTTTAAGGCTTTTCGTTTGCTCTTTTCTTTTTTCAGCTTAACTTACAAATATCTGTGACTTTAATAGTTGGTAATTATAAAAGAATATTCATGAAGAATCTACTATCTAAAATCATCCTAATTACCTTGTTAATTTTTTCTTTCAACAAGGTGTTTTCTCAGACTGAAACAGACTCAATACAAAAAGAACAGATTGTTATCGTTAAAATGAAAAATGGCGATGAATATAGAGGCACCATATCAAAAGATGATCGTGGAAAAATCGTTTTAAAGACGGTTAATGGAGAAATTAATTTGATTGCCGAAAATGTTAATACGATTGAAAGCTATAATTATAAGGGGAAATTTGAATTCGCCAATCCCCATGATACGAGATATTTTTTCGGCCCATCCGGAATCCCCATAAAAAAAGGGAAAGGGTATTATCAAAACATCTTGGTTACAACAAACTTCTTCAATTATGGTGTAACAAAAAACGTATCAATTGGCGGTGGCTTTGAGTTCATTTCGACGATATCTAGAAATCCAATTTGGTTTCTTACCCCTAAAGTAGGATTTGATGTTTCAGAAAACATTCATGTTGGTGGAGGATTTATTATGGCAGGTTTTGCTGCTGAAAGAACAGCTACATTAGGGTATGGAGTTTTTACATTAGGACAGTCTGAGGCAAACCTATCCCTTGGAATAGGCTATGGTTTATTAGATGGTAAATTATCGGATTATCCAGCCATTATGATGTCAGGAACTCATAGAATCAGCAAAAGTATTGCACTCCTCTCGGAAAACTATTTGATTACAAACAACTTTTATTTTGGTATTCATGGTATTAGAATACTCTCTAAAAAAAGTTCTTTTGACATTGGAGCCATAGTTATACCTGAAATTTCGGTGGTATTACCTGCTTTACCATACGTTGGTTTTGTTAGAGTATTTTAAGAATACTACATAAACTGTATTAAAATGCAGCTTACCTAAACGAAGTTTTTAACGAATAAAAAAACTACTACAAAATCGTAAATTAAATGGAATATTAGCTTCACTAATAATTAGCTCCCTATTGGTTACATTATTGTTAATTTTACCTACAAATGTCTGAGAGATTAACAAGATGCTTATCATTGTAATACATTTAGAATAACCACTGTTGGAAAAGAAATACTACATACCAATATTAGCAATTTTAATTATTTTATTGGGTTGCAAAAAAGTAAATGTTGACTGTAACATGAATGACTATCCCAATGCACCGGCTATAGAATGGAGTACGGGGGTAAATGGATCAGGTGAGGAATCTCATGGGCATCAAATTTTATCCTGTTCAGATGGTGGGTTTCTTCAAATAGGAGAAACCGGATTTATTCCTAATTCAGCTAAAATCCTAGTTGTTAAAACAGACGAAAATGGAAGTTTAATATGGAAAAAAGAATTTGGTGATGAAGGTAATAATTTGGGGAATTCGGTTATTGAGACACCCTATAGCTATATGATATGCGGTGCTCTAAATGAAAATAGTACAGTAATTAAACTTAATAAACTGGACGGCTCTTTACTTTTTAAAGAAACTACGAATAATGGAGGGAATGATGCTTATGAAGACCTTATATTAACTTCAACTGGAATAGTTGCTATAGGGTATGTGAACGCAGAAGATCATACTAATACATTTTATACTGGGGGTGAGGGGTATATTAGCTTTCTTGATTCTAACGGAATAAAGAAAGATGGAAAAAATATTAACCAGTATGTTTCACAAGCCTATAGGATTGAAACTTTCAATAATGAGCTATACATCTCAGGATTAACTGAAAACGCAAATGATTACGGTCTCGTAAAAATGGATAGTATTGGAAATATAATATGGAATAAAAAATATGGAGGATCTTCAGCTGACCATTGTTTCGGAATGGACTTGGGAGTTGATGGGTCTGTATTCTTAACAGGTCATACTTTATCGGGAACAGAAAACTGGGATACTTATACAATAAAAATTAATTCCTCAGGAAGTCAAATTTGGGAAACTAAAGCTGGAAATCCGAGAGGTTTCAAACCAAAGTTTATTCACGATGAGGCATGGGGAGTTAAAAGCACATCAGATGGAGGCTGCATTATTGTTGCAGGGACTGGAGATGAGTATGGAAGATATAAAAGACGCTGTGGAAGTGATGGTGATAACTCTAACACTTGGCACATTTACCTAGTGAAATTTAATTCAATTGGAAATATCGAATGGCAAAAAACCTATGGAGGTGGAAAAGGTATTGATTGGGCGGGAGAAGCTATTGACCTAACTTCTGACGGAGGAGTTATTGTGGCATTGGATAATGGCAAATTTGGGTTTGTGAAAATCGAACCGTTTTGATGATAAAGTCATTTTACAATCAAACAATGGATGTCTTACGCTATTGGAACCGCTCCTTCTTTGATTCCTATACGGATTAGACTTATCCAATTTCAACCGAGTTTCTTCCTACATTTAAGCTTTTGTAGTCTACAACTTGAATTTTATATTAATGAAATAAAAAGCACCTGTATTGCAACTGATAACGGGCGGCTTTTCAAATAAGAATCAACACATATGCACGCTCAAAAAAAAGGCAGAAAAATGTTTTGGCGCTTCAACAGTAAGAAATAAAAAACGGCAGGAGTATTAAAAATAAATTAGAATATTTCTAGTACACATAGGATTACGAGCCTTCAAATATTAAAGTTATGCTAGCACCATTCCTATTAAGAAATTCTATTTTTACATCAATTTGTTCACACAAATCCTTTATGATTCCTAATCCCATCCCAACGGTTTCTGATGAAAAATCGTATCCCGGTCCATTGTCCTCAAAACAAACATAAATATTGCTCCCTTTCTTAAAACATTTAATATTTAATTGAGGAGCTAGATTTTCTCTTCCAAAAGCATATTTATACGAATTGGTTATTATTTCATTCGCAATAAGGCCTAATGGAATACCGATCGTGATATTAATAAAAACCTCTTCTTTTTCGATTGATACAGCAACTTCTTTATCATAGGATCCCCTCAAATTATTTGATAAGCTTGTTAAAAAATCACCAAGATTAATTTTATCAACCTCTTGACTTAAAAGGAGTTGCTCCTGAACAGCGGACATTGAATAAACTTTATCTTTTATTTCATTGAATAATGTTGCGTGATAATCATCTTTAGACTTACTCTTTTGGAGATTCATTAGTCCTATTATGACTGAAATATTATTTTTAACTCTATGATTAATCTCAGAAATAAGAAGATCTTTTTGACGCACCAGACTTTCAAGTTTCAAACGATATTTTTTCTTTTTATTCGACTCTAAAGCAATTGAAATTAGTTGGGCCAAAGATTGCGTAAATTTCATATCCTCATTGGTCCATTTTCGATAATTATTGGTTTGCTCAAAACAAACAACCCCAATCATTTCTCCCTCTGAACGGATAGGGATGTCGATCATTGATTTTATTTTATTTGGATTTAAATATATCTGAACTAATTCATGGTTTAGGACTTCGTTAACAGCATCGTCAGAAACTATAATTTCATTTTTCATTAACCCTTTGAAATATTCAGGTAAATCTTTTCTTGTTAATGATAACTCTATATTATACAACATTGCAGTTTTGTCAAATGACATTAACGAATCCAGGGCTGTCAAATCTTCGTTAAATACCCAAGCATTTGCCCTTTGGCAACCCAAAGCCTCTGTTGCTGACTTTAAAATCTCCTTTAGAGACTCTTCTACATCCCCTTCTCTTAAAGATTTACTTTTGGATAATACCTCAATAGCATCGATAAATTTTATTAATGAGCCTTTGTCTTCCATAAAACGAATATAAATAAAAACATACGCCTAACATCACCTAAAATACTTTGGGAATTCTTAACTGAATACAGCTTTGCTGTATTGATGCAGGAACAGACAGAATTATTAATTTGGACAGTAAAAAAAATCATAAAAAATAATTACTATTTCTTACTTAAGAAAGTAAAACAAAATAATAATTGCAACACATCACAGGACTTTTTTGTATTTTACAATCCTCTAAACTAACTTACGATTTTACCAAACCTTAGAAATAATTATGAAAAAAAAGTATTCCTTTTTAGTTATTCTAAGCATTGCATCAATTGTAATAAGTTGTGTAACAAGTAAAAGAATTTCCACGCATCCTAACCTTACAATAACGAATCAATATGTTTGGCTTCCAAAACTAGTTTCACTACCAGCAGAAATTTCCTATGATTTCAAATTTAACAGTGTAGATGATGAATTCATACCCGTATATTCATATAACAAATCTGAGTGGGGAAATAAGAATATACCTCCAGATGCCTTAAGTTGGTATTTATCTCCACATAGGGATGATTTTACTTTTAGAACAGGCCTTTTTAATACTTTTCCACAGGTTGAAAGGGGCGAAAAAATAGAAACAGAGATCGGAAAGGTTTACACTATGAAATGTATAATTAACAAAAATTCAGCGAGTTACTCTATTAATGGTAAAACATATGCTACAGCAACTTATAAGGAAGGAACTGTACCCCTCAAAGGATATTTTGGTTTTGCGGTATACCAAAGAGAAAACATTAATGTTTTAAACATAAAGTATTAGCAGGAAATGATCGCTAATGAAATTTTGAGTTGATGTAATCTAAAACACATTGAAAATTAACGTTCTTAAAAACTCATCTGAGTTCATAGGTGTTGTTCTTTTTAAAAATGGCACTTAATTTAGTTTAATAATTAACATCAATCCTTTTTGGTCCTTTATTCATCAGCAACTCCCACAATTAAAGCTTTGTAGGGAATAATGAAGGTGAAAAAAAAATATTATTCAAAACCATATTGGTTAGCCTTTTAATTATTGCATCTTGTAATAAAGATGTAATACAAAGACCTCGGAAACAATTGACGCAGGAAACGACCCAAATTTCACAATAGTAACACATTAAGACAATGGGTTTTCTAGTTTTAATCGAAAAGTGGTGGTTTTTGGCATAGACATTTATGCCGTTTTGGCCGTATAAGATGCTAAGCGGTTACACGCTACAAATGTTATGGCACAATATCTTGACAACGATGAAGAGGGAATAGTAGATGACCAATTGGTGTTGAATAAAATGATTGAGAACAAAACTTTTACGGTAATGTGGAAGAACAAAAACGATCTAAATATTGATCCACCATATGGACGGGAAGTTCAGGACTTGGGAAATGATGAAACACATCCCAATTATGTATCTAATGGAAAAACAGGTGAGTTTGATGCTACTTTAGAAGAAGTATTACACATTATTAATAATGCAGGACATTCCTTCGTCTACCCTGAAGTATTCGGACAAAATATTGGGTCAGGTTTGGCAAATTTAATGGATATTGCAAGAGTTGGACAATTTATGACAATTCCTTGTGAATATTCAATAAATGCTTGGTACACCTATGATGACCAAACTTGCGACTATTCAAATTGTTAAACCGTAGAGTATTTGGCTTTAACCTCAATTCTAGGGGCACAAGAAAATAGATTGGAAGATATTGACTTTGAATCGAAATTAAACACAAGGATTCATATAAAATATAGTTTACAATGATAAAAAAAGAGTGCTACACTCTTAATAAAGACCTACAACTTTTGTAAGTTAAAATTGTGGGCAAAAATGAAGATATTTTAACTAATTG